>NZ_SPVF01000067.1 GCF_004614185.1 Zemynaea arenosa
TAAGCTAACTGATACTAATTGCCCGTACGGCTTGTCCCTATAACCTTGACAGGTTGAAGCGCTCTACTGTGTGAGTGCTACCCCAAGTAAAACCAATACTTCTTCCAGATTCAGAGCGCCGCCCGCGATACCGCAGCGACGCTCGTACAAGTTATGCCTGATGACCATAGCAAGTCGGTCCCACCCCTTCCCATCCCGAACAGGACCGTGAAACGACTTTGCGCCGATGATAGTGCTGCAACCAGTGTGAAAGTAGGTTATCGTCAGGCTAGTTATAAAGAAAAAATCCCCGACAGACTGGACGCGCTCAAGATCGCGCCCAGCGCCGTCGGGGATTTTTTTGCTTTGTGCCCGCCGGTTAAGTACCGCTTAACCGCTGGTCAACGCTTCTGCGCTAGCATGCCGCAATTTCAACTCTGCAGGAGTGGATATGAAAAGCGCATTGCTGGTGACTCTGGCCCTCGCGACCCCCGCCTTGCCTTCCGCTGAACAGGCCATCTACGCTGGCGATTTCACACTGGCCTACTCCGTCATCCACCACCGCCTGCAAGCCAAGCCGACCCCTCAGCAGCGCTTTGACCTGCTCCTCCAGCTGGCACGTGCCCAGCAGACTGCTCGCCTGTCCGGCCTGCCCTCGGACGATGAGTCTCGCACGGTGGCAGCTGGTCGCGCAGGCCAAGAAGCTGGGTGCCGATGAGCAAGCCCAGGCCCGCCATGCCGAACTGGTGACAACGTATTTCCGTCAGCTCACCGGCGCCGAGAAAGAAGACTTCATGTCGCTGCAGCCCGCCTTCGCCGCCGTCGCGCGCCAACTCAAGGATCCCTGCAGGAAAGCCGATGCCTTGTTCTTTGCGGCCCTGATGCCCCAGGTGGCCAACCGCGTGCTCGAGTCGGCAGCCGGCATGGAACAGGCGCGCGCCACCGCGGCGGCCGCCCAATGCGAGCTCGAGTTGTCCTACGCCTACCGGCATTTGGCCGAGGTGGCGGAAGCGCGAGGCAACCTGGCGGAGGCGGCGCGGTTGTCCGACCAAAGCCTTGCCTTGCGTCGCCAGCTGAAGTTCCAGGTGTTCCTGCCCTATTCCCTGCTCCAGACGGCCAACTACGCGGACAAGCTTGGCGACCACAGGAAGGCTGGGGCGCAGCGAGCCGAAGCCTTAGCGCTGGCCCAGCGGCTGCATTTGCCCGCCCAGGAAAAGGCCGCGCAGGAAGCGCTGGCTGCTGTGCAGCGCTGAGCACAAGCCAGCAACGTCGCTCTGGAACGGTCAAACCGTTCAGATCGTTGTTTCGATAAAGATCAAGAGGTTTGCTCTTGTGTATCGTCACGCCGCTGTCAAGAAATCGGGGTAAGGTCAGTCTCAGCACTTAACACTGGAGGCTGAGCTCATGCCGGTTCCGTTACCGCGGCGTCGCTTGATCCTGCAAATGCTGTCGGGTGGCCTGCTCGGAGCTGCAGGACTGGGGACCGCCGGCGTGGCCGACACGGTCGACCCGCGCGCCAATCCCCGTTTCTTGCACGGCGTCGCCAGCGGCGACCCGCTGCCCGACCGCGTCATCCTCTGGACGCGCGTGACACCGAATGACGACTGGCACGGGGAAATCCCCGTGGACTGGCGGATCGCCGAGGATCCGGGAATGCGCCATCTCGTTGGCAGCGGCAGGTTGTACGCGACCGAATCGCGCGATTACACGCTCAAGGTTGACGTTCCGAACCTGCGCCCCGGCCACATCTACTTCTACCAGTTCCAGGCGGGCGCCGAACCTTCGCCGATCGGCCGCACGAAAACTCTGCCGGACGCCAGTGTCAGCCAGGTCCGCTTCGCTGCCTTTTCCTGCTCGAACTACCCCGCAGGGTACTTCCATGTCTTTGCCGACGCGGCCAAGCGCGACGACCTCGATGCCGTGCTGCACCTGGGTGACTACATCTACGAATACGGCAAGGGCGGCTATGCAACTCAGCGCTGCGTCGAGCTGGACCGCATTCCGCAGCCGCTCGGCATCCTGATGACCCTGCAGGACTACCGCGCCCGCTATGCCCAATACCACAGCGACAGGGACCTGCAGGCCCTGCACGCGTCCGTGCCCTTCATCACCGTCTGGGACGATCACGAGTTTGCTGACGACACCTGGAGCAGCGGCGCCTGCGACCACGATGAATCGAAATCGCCCTTCGCCGCCCGCCGCGCGGCCGCAGTGCAGGCCTATCACGAGTGGCTGCCGATCCGCATGCCGGACGCCACCAATCCCGACCGCATCTACCGCTCCTTCGACTTCGGCAAACTGGTCTCGCTGCACATGCTGGACACGCGCCTGATCGGCCGCGACCGTCCGGTGAACATCGATGAATTCCGCGACCCGGCCGGCCGCCTCAACGTGGAGGCCTACAAGGCCGCCGTGGCCGACCCGGCCCGCAACATGATTGGCGCCGAGCAGCTGGCCTGGCTGGAGGGCCAGGTCGCGCGCTCGAAGGCGCGCTGGCAAGTCCTCGGCCAGCAGGTGCTGATGGCCAACATGGCTCACCCGCAATCCGTCATCGATGGCCAGCTGAGCATGCCGGAACTGCAGACCCTGCGCGAGCTGGAGCGCAGCGTCCCCGAACGCTTGAGCGAGGCGGACTGGGCGTATCTGAAGGCGGACGCGCTGCCCTGGTATCTGGACTCCTGGGATGGCTACGCTGCAGAGCGCGAGCGCGTGTTCGACATCATGCGCAAGCGCGGCAAGAACCTCGTCGTGCTGGCGGGCGACACCCACAACGCCTGGGCCGCCGACCTGTTCGATGCGCAGAACCGCCGGGTCGGCGTCGAGTTCGCGACCGCATCTGTCTCCTCGCCGGGCCTCGAAACCTGCTACGAGATGGCGCCGGTCGACATCGCCGCCATGTACCGCGACACCGTGCCCGCCCTGCGCTATGCCGAGACTGCCCGGCGCGGCTACATCGTCATCACGGCCACGCAGACCGAGCTGACCTGCGACTACCATTTCGTCGATCGCACCGACAGCCGCCATTACACCGCCACTCTCGGCAAGACCCTGCGCACCTTGCCGGGTCCGTCTCACCGCACCGTACTCGACACCTGATCAGTCGCTGGGCGTCACCGTCACCGGCTCGACCGTGGGCGGCGGCGCGGTCCCGCGGCTGATTGTCTCCCCATCGGTTCGCTTGAGCCGCCAGAACACGGCGGACGACAGGATCGTCAGCCCCGCCAGCGTGAGAAAGCCGTGGTGGATGGCCTGCGTCACCAGCCGGTGATCGGTCTGCGGCACCTTGCCCAGGAACCATTGCGTGACCAGCGTCCCCGAGGCGAGGCCGAAACTCATCGACAGCTGCTGGAACGAGCTCGAGATGGTGCTCGCCATGCTGGAATCTTTTTGCTCGACATCCGCATACGCCAGCGTATTCATGCTGGAGAACTGCAGCGAGTTGAAGAAGCCTGCGTCAGGCCGATCAGCACAATGACCCAGATCGGCGTCGCATCGTTCACGGTGGAGAACAACGAGATGGTCACGCCGATCAGCACAGTATTCACGACCAGCACCTGCCGGTAGCCGAGCTTGCCGAGGATGCGCGCCGACAGGAACTTCATCCCCATCGCCGCCAGCGCCGCCGGCATCATCAAGAGACCGGACAGCCACGGCGGAAATCCCATGCCGACCTGGTACAGCAGCGGCAGCAGAAAGGGCAGGCCGCCCACGCCGAGTCGGGTGATGAAGCCGCCCAGCACCGAGATGCGGAAGGTGCGGATGCGGAACAAGCTCAGCCGCAGCAGGGGATGCGCCCGCTCGCTCGCGTGCCAGGCATAGGCGGCCAGCAGGGCCACGGACAGGCCGAGCATCAGGAATCCGGTCACCGGATCGAGGGTGTGCTCGCCAAACACTTCCAGCAGCCAGGACAGGATCGCCGTGCCCGACGCATACAGGATGAAGCCGATCACATCGAGCGGCCGCTTCTCGCCGCCCTTGTAGTCCGGCATGTAACGCCAGACCAGGAACAGCGCGATGATCCCGACCGGCACGTTGACGAAGAAGATCTCGCGCCACGACATCCAATGCACGATGAGCCCGCCAACCGTCGGCCCCAGTAGCGGCCCGATCAGCGCCGGGATGATGACGAAGTTCATCGCCCCCAGCAGCTCCGACTTGGGAAACGTGCGGATGATGGTGAGCCGCCCGACGGGCATCATCATCGCCCCGCCGACGCCCTGCAGCAGGCGCGCACCCACCATCATCTCCGAGTTTAGCGACAGCCCGCACAGCGCCGAGGCCAGCGTGAAGATGGCAATGGCAGTCGCAAACACGCGCCGCGTACCGAACCGGTCCGCGATCCACCCGCTGATGGGAATGAAGACGGCGAGGCTGAGGATGTAGGTGCTGGCCACCGACTTCAGGCTCAGCGGTGTGACCAGAAGGCTGGCGGCGATGGATGGGATGGCGGTATTGACGATCGTCGCGTCCAGCTGTTCCATGAACAGCGCCGTCGCCACCAGCCAAGGGAGATAGGTTTTTACTGCGGGGCTGGCCATGCCCGATTGTGGCATATCGGCCAGCCGCCAGACGCACGCGTCAGAAGTGGTAGCCGAGCTTGGCCACGACCGTATTCACGCCGCTGTTGGGATGCTTGATGCCGCCGTTGGAGTAGTGCTGGATCTTGAGGGCCGCATCGAAGCCGTTGTCGAACACATAGCCCACGCCGATGTGGTCGCCGAATTCGAAGGCGGTCGACAGGCGGCGCCCGTCGTTGTCATAGGTGTGCGACAGCAGATGCGCGCCGATCGCGCCCTCCACGTACAGGCCCTTTTTGCTCACGTTCTCCCAGCGCCACACGGGGGTGATGCCGATGTCGACCAGGTTCTGCGAATTGCCGGGAATGCTGTGCCAGTAGTTGGCGCGCCAGTCGGCCACGGTCAAATCCCAGTAGCCGGACAGATGGCGGCCATTGGACTCGAACCAGCTGCGGTTGAAGTCGTGCTGCACGCCGAAGCGGACGATCTGCGTACGGGTGCCGGTCGCGACTTCGAAAGAGGTGCCGTTCACGAAGTCCTGCGCCGAGGCGGCCTGCGCGGCGCCCAGTGCGCTCGCGACGGCCAGGCATTTCCAAACTTGCTGAAGAGAGAACATAATGGCCTTTGAAAAAAGAACGCCGTCAATTGTACCCATGTTGTCGAATTGACGAGTGAGACCAAACTGAAATGAAGGAGTTGCCGTGAACCGGCCGGACATCGCATTCCTGGGCATCGGCTTGATGGGCCAGCCGATGGCGCGGCGCCTGCTGCAGGCGGGCTACCGCGTGCGGGTGTGGAACCGGTCGCCGGGCAAGGCGGAGGCCCTGCGCGCGGACGGTGCCGCACCGGCGCTGAGCGTGGCCGAGGCCGCGCAGGGTGCGCAGATCGTGATCAGCATGGTGGCCGACGGGACGGTCGTGCGCACCTGTATCCAGCAGGCGCAGCCCGCGCTGACTCAAGACGCGTTGTGGATCGACATGAGCTCGACGCAGCAGGCCGAGGCGCTGGAGTTCGACGCGCTGCTGCCGGCTTTCATGGATGCGCCCGTGTCCGGCGGTGTCGCCGGCGCCCAGGCCGGGACGCTGGCGATCATGGCGGGCGGCAGCGTGGCGGACTTTGCGCGCGCCGAGCCGGTGCTGCAGGTGCTGGGGCGGCCAACGCTGGTCGGCCCGGCGGGCAGCGGGCAGGTGGCCAAGCTATGCAATCAGCTCATCGTCGGCGGCACGATCAACATCGTGGCGGAGGCGCTGCTGCTGGCCCAAGCGGCGGGCGCGGACCCGGCGGCCGTACGCCAGGCCATCCGTGGCGGCTTTGCCGAGAGCCGCATCCTCGAAGTGCATGGCCAGCGCATGCTGGAGCGGAACTTCATCCCCGGTGGGCAGGTCAAAACGCAGGTCAAGGACATGCAGAACATCCTGGCCGCCGCCGCCGATGCGGGCATCGCGCTGCCAGTGACGGCGCTCGCGCTGGAACACTACCTGAGCATCGCGGACGAGCTGCCGCGCGCCGACCACGCGGCCGCGCTCATCGCGCTGGAAAAGCTGAACCCGGGCCAGCGCCTGGGCGCCGCGCCCGACATCCTGCCGGACTAGGCCGGCAGCGCCGTCTCCACCAGCTTGACCCAGTAGCTCGCCCCGATCGGCAGCAGGTTGTCGTTGAAGTCGTAGCTGGCATTGTGCAGCTGGCACGGGCCAAGCCCGTGGCCGCCCGCGCGGTGGTCGCCTTCGCCATTGCCGATGAACACATAGCACCCCGGTTTGGCCTGCAGCATGAAGGCAAAGTCCTCCGCCCCCATGGTCGGCTCCACGTTGCCATCGACGCGATCGGCGCCGACCACTGCCTTCGCCACCTCGGCCGCAAACGCCGCCTCCTTCTCGTGATTGATCAACGGCGGGTAGTTGCGCTTGAAGTCGAACTGCACCTTAGCGTTGTAAGCCGCCACCGTGTGCTGCGCGATCTCCCGCATGCGCGTCTCGACCAGGTCCAGCACGCCAGTGGTGAAGGTGCGCACCGTGCCCACCAGCTCGGCCTCGTCTGGGATCACATTGGTCGCGCTGCCGGAATGGATCTGCGTGATCGACAGCACCGCCGTGTCGAGCGGATTGCGTTCGCGCGAGATGATGGTCTGCCAGGCCTGCGCCAGCTGCACCGCGATCATGATCGGGTCGATGCCGCGGTGCGGCTGGGCCGCATGCGACCCCTTGCCCTTGATGACCACGCGGAACTCGTTGGACGAGGCCATCATCGGCCCGGACCGCACGCCGAAGCTTCCGGCCGGCATGCCCGGCCAATTGTGCATCCCGTACACCGCCTCCATCGGAAATTTTTCGAACAGCCCATCCTCGATCATGCGCCGCGCGCCCGCGCCGCCTTCCTCGGCGGGCTGGAAGATCAGGTACACCGTGCCATCGAAATTGCGATGCTGCGCCAGATGATGCGCCGCCCCCAGCAGCATGGCCGTGTGCCCGTCATGTCCGCACGCATGCATCTTGCCTGCGTGGCGGGAGGCATGGTCGAACTGGTTCAGCTCCTGTACGGGCAGCGCGTCCATGTCCGCGCGCAGGCCGATTGCGCGAGAAGAGGTGCCGTTCTTGACGATGCCGACCACGCCCGTCACGCCCAGCCCGCGCACGATGGGAATGCCCCACTCGGTCAGGCGCGCGGCCACCACATCGGCGGTGCGGTTCTCTTCGTACGACAGTTCGGGATGCGCGTGCAGGTCGCGGCGGATGAGTTGCAACTCCTGCTGAAAAGCGAGAATGGGTTCGACGAGTTTCATGATGAGTCTCCGTGCGGCCAGCGCTCGTGGCGCTGCCGTAAATGCATGGCGGTGGCCATCCTGTTGCGGCCTGTTCTCAAAGTATTGTAGCCCTTGCCATACCGCGATAGCCAGCCCAGCGAAGAGCTCCCGATTGGTTTACAGTATGCGTTTCCTTCCCCCATCAACACGAGTTGCCGCCATGACCACGACCACTGTGCGCGCCACCTGCCCCCATGACTGTCCGGACACCTGCGCCTTGCTGGTGACGGTCGAAAACGGTGTGGCCACCGAGGTCAAGGGCGACCCCGACCACCCGACCACGGCGGGCGTGCTGTGCACCAAGGTCTCGCGCTACACCGAGCGCACCTACCACCAGGACCGGCTGCTGTACCCTCTGCGCCGCGTCGGCAAGAAGGGCGAAGGCAAGTTCGAACGGATCAGCTGGGACGAAGCGCTCGACACCATCGCCGACCGCCTCAAGAGCATCGTGCGCCGCGCGCCGCAGGCCATCCTGCCGTACAGCTACGCGGGCACGATGGGCCTGGTGCAGGGTGAATCCATGGCCCTGCGCTTCTTCCACACGCTGGGCGCCTCTTTGCTGGACCGTACGATTTGCGCCACGGCGGGCGGCACCGCGTACAAGTACACCATTGGTGGTTCGATCGGCACCGATCTGGAACAGTTCCAGAACTCGAAACTGATCGTGATCTGGGGCGGCAATCCGATCGCGTCCAACCTGCATTTCTGGATGCGCGCACAGGAAGCCAAGCGCCGCGGCGCCAGGCTGATCGCCATCGACCCCTACCGCTCGCTGACGGCCGAGAAGTGCCACCAGCACATCGCCCTGCTGCCTGGCACCGACGCCGCGCTGGCCCTGGGCCTGATGCATGTGCTGATCGCCGAGGACCTGCTGGATCACGCCTACATCGCCCAATACACGGTCGGCTTCGACCAGCTGAAGGAGCGCGCCGCCGAATTTCCGCCCGCGCGCGTGGCCGAGATCTGCGGCATCACGGTCGACGAAGTGATCAACCTGGCGCGTGAATACGGCAGCATGGCCCGCGCGGGCGAGCCGGTGGCGATCCGCATGAACTACGGCCTGCAGCGCGTGCGCGGCGGCGGCATGTCCGTCCGCTCGATCGCCTGCCTGCCCGCGCTGGTGGGCGCCTGGCGCCACCCGGCCGGCGGCGTGCAGCTCTCGACCAGCGGCGGCTTCCCGGCCAACAAGGCAGGCCTGCAGCGCCCCGACCTGCTCAAGGGACCGGCGCGCACCATCAACATGGTCACCATCGGCGACGACCTGCTGAAGGAGACCTCGCCCGAATTCGGCCCGAAGATCGAAGCCGTCATCGTCTACAACTCCAACCCGGTCGCGGTGGCGCCCGAGTCGCCCAGGGTGGCGCAGGGCTTCGCGCGCGAGGACCTGTTCACGGTGGTGCTGGAGCACTTCCAGACCGACACCGCGGACTACGCCGACATCGTGCTCCCCGCCACCACGCAGCTGGAACACACCGACGCGCACCTCGCCTACGGCCACCTGTACATGATGGCCAATAACCCGGCCATCGCGCCGCTGGGCGAGGCCAAGCCGAACACGGAGATCTTCCGCCTGCTGGCGGCGCGCATGGGCCTCGACGATCCGATCTTCAAGGAGACCGACGAGCAGCTCGCCGCCCAGGCCTTCGACAAAAATGATGCGAAGGCCATCCATTTCGACTGGGAGTCCCTGAAGCGCAAGGGCTGGCAGAAGCTCAACATGCCGGCTGCGCCGTTCGCGGAAGGCGGCTTTCCCACGCCCTCCGGCAAGTGCGAGTTCTACTCCGAGCAGATGCTCAAGGACGGCCTCGATCCGCTGCCCGCCTACATCCCGCCGTATGAATCCGTGGCCTCGAATTCCGCGCTGGCCGCGAAGTATCCGCTCGCGATGATCTCCCCGCCGCAGCGCAACTTTTTGAATTCCACTTTCGTCAACGTGGCCAGCCTGCGTGCGACGGAAGGCGAACCGCATCTCGACATCCACCCGCACGACAGCGCACAGCGCGGTATTGAGAACGGCGACATGGTCCGCATCTTCAATGATCGAGGGTCGTTCGTCTGCAAGGCCCGCGTGACCGACAAGGCCCGCCGCGGCCTCGTGGTCGGCCTGTCGGTGTGGTGGAAGAAGCTCGCCGCCGACGGCAAGAATGCCAATGAAGTCACCAGCCAGCGCCTCACCGACATGGGGCGCGCACCAACGTTTTATGACACGCTCGTACAAGTGGAAAAAGCTGCTGCCGGAACGCATCCGGCATAGCAGCAAGGCGCGGCGCCTGATCGCTGCAGGACTGGTCGCGGGCCTGCTGGCCAGCTGCTCCACGCTCAACTACTACGCCCAGGCCGCGCACGGCCAGCTCGCGCTGCTCTCGGATGCCCGTCCGGTCGACGACTGGCTGGCCGACGTGAAGACCGACGCCAAGCTGCGCAAGCGGCTGGAGAGCGCGCGCAAGATCCGCGCCTATGCGGTGGCGGAACTCGGCCTGCCGGATAACCAGAGCTACAAGAACTACGCGTCTCTGCAGCGACCCTTCGTGCTGTGGAACGTGGTCGCCACGCCCGAGCTGTCGCTCAAGCCCATGCAGTGGTGCTTCCCCATCGCGGGTTGCGTGGCCTACCGTGGCTACTACAGCAAGGACGATGCGCAGACCTACGCGAAAGAGCTGCGCGCCGACGGCAACGACGTGCAGGTCGGCGGCGTGCCCGCGTACTCCACGCTCGGCTGGTTCAACGATCCGCTGGTCTCCACCTTCATCAACTATCCGGATGCGGAGCTGGCGCGCCTGATCTTCCACGAACTCGCTCACCAGGTGGCCTACATTGCGGGCGACTCGCAGTTCAATGAGTCCTTTGCCACCACGGTGGAAGAGGAGGGCGTCAAGCGCTGGCTGGACGCCTTCGGCAATGACCAGATGCGCGATGCCTACACGCGCTACTCCTCGCGCAAGAAGGACTTCCTGCGCCTCCTGCTGGATGCCCGCGCGAAGCTGGACACGGCCTACAAGGCGCCGACCAGCGTGGAGCAGAAACGGGCCGACAAGGCGCGTATCTTCCAGGAGCTGAAGGACGAATACCAGGTGCTCAAGGAACAATGGGGCGGCTACGCGGGCTACGACCGCTTCTTCAACGAGCCGCTCTCCAACGCGCACCTGGCGTCGATCGCCACTTACAACGACTACGTCCCCGCCTTCCGCGCGCTGCTGGCGAAAGAAAGGACTTTCCCCCGCTTCTACGCCGCCGTCAAGCAGCTGTCCACCCAGGACAAGGCGGTGCGCGACCGCCGCCTCAAGGCCCTGGCTCCGCCGACGGCCTGAGCCGCATCTACTCCCGTTAATGCTGCACCGCAAGACCGCCCGAGGGCGGTTTTGCCGTTTTTTGACGCAGTAGAGATATTGCTCAAATTTCAGCCAAATACCTTGCATCCCCGCCGTCCGCCCGATAGCATCTGCTGAGGAGCTGCAAAGCGCTTGCTTTCCTGCGCCCGTAGGCCGGGCTCAATAACGATAAATATTCGGAGACACGAGGCTCACGATGGACAAACTTTGGCTGAAGTCCTACCCTCCCGGAGTCCCAGCGGAGATCGACCCTGACCAGTACAGCTCACTGGTGGAGGTGTTCGAAGAGTCCTTCCGCAAGTACGCCGACCGCAACGCGTACGTGTGCATGGACAAGTTCATGACCTACGCGGAGCTGGACGCCTACTCCAAGCTCCTCGCGGCCTGGCTGCAAAGCCGCGGCATGCAGAAGGGCGCCCGCGTCGCGGTGATGATGCCCAACGTGCTCCAGTACCCGGTCGCCATCGTCGCCATCCTGCGTGCGGGCTATACGGTGGTGAACGTGAATCCGCTGTACACGCCGCGCGAACTGGAACACCAGCTCAAGGACTCCGGCTCCGAAGCCATCATCGTGCTCGAGAACTTCGCGCACACGCTGGAGCAGGTTCTCACGCGCACCCCGGTCAAGCACATCATCGTCGCCAACATGGGCGAGATGCTCGGTGGCCTCAAGGGCATGCTGGTCAACTTCGTGGTCCGCAGCGTCAAGAAGCTGGTGCCGGCGTACGCGCTGCCGAACGCCGTCAGCTTCAAGGACACGCTCTCGCACGCCAAGCGCATGACCTTCACGCCGGTGCAGGCGAAGAGCAGCGACGCCGCCTTCCTGCAGTACACCGGCGGCACCACCGGCGTCTCGAAAGGCGCCACGCTCACCCACCGCAACGTGATCGCCAACGTGCTGCAGACCGAGGCCTGGTCCAAGCCCGGCATGGACCGCGAGCCCAGGGTGGACCAGGTCACCATCGTCTGCGCGCTGCCGCTGTACCACATCTTTGCGCTGACCGCCTGCGCCATGTGGGGCATGCGCGTGGGTGCGCTGAACATCCTGATTCCGAACCCGCGCGACATCGGTGGCTTTATCAAGGAGCTGACCAAGTACAAGGTCAACATGCTCCCCGCCGTGAACACGCTGTACAACGCGCTGGTCAACCACCCGGACTTCAAGACCATCGACTTCTCGGGCCTCAAGTTCTCCAACGGCGGCGGCATGGCCGTGCAACAGGCGGTCAACGAGAAGTGGCTCGCCGCGACCGGTACCCCGATCATTGAAGGCTACGGCCTGTCCGAGACCGCGCCGGTGGCCACCTGCAACCGCGCCGACCAGACCCGCTTCAACGGCACCATCGGCCTGCCCGTGCCCTCCACTGACATCGCCATCCTCGGTGATGACGACCAGCCGGTGCCGCTCGGCCAGCCGGGCGAGATCGCGATCCGCGGCCCGCAGGTGATGGCCGGCTACTGGAACCGCCCGGACGAAACGGCCAAGGTCATGACCCGCGACGGTTTCTTCAAGTCCGGTGACGTGGGCGTGATGAACGAGGAAGGCTACGTGAAGATCGTGGACCGCAAGAAGGATATGATCCTGGTCTCCGGCTTCAACGTGTACCCGAACGAAGTGGAGGCGGTGGTCTCTTCGCACCCCGGCGTGCTGGAATGCGCCTGCATCGGCGTGCCGGACGAGCATTCCGGCGAAGCGGTCAAGCTGTACGTGGTGAAGAAGGATCCGGGCCTCACCGCCGACAAGCTGATGGAGTTCTGCAAGGAGCAGCTGACCGGCTACAAGAAGCCCAAGTACATCGAGTTCCGCGAAGAGCTGCCCAAGACGAACGTCGGCAAGATCCTGCGCCGCGTGCTGCGCGATGAGATCAAGGCCAAAGAAGCGGCATGACAGACACGATTCATAACGAGGTAAGGATGGACAAGATTTGGCTCAAGGAGTACCAGCCGGGCGTGCCCGCGGAGATCGACTGGACGCAGTACCGGTCGCTGACCCATTTGCTGGAGGAGTCATTCCGCAAGTACGCCGACCGCAAGGCCTATGCCTGCATGGACAAGACCATCACCTTCGGCGAAGTTGACCGCATGTCGCAGCAGATGGCGGCCTGGCTGCAGAGCCGGGGCATGAAGCCGGGCGCGCGCGTGGCCATCATGATGCCCAACGTGCTGCAGTACCCGGTCGCGATGGCGGCCATCCTGCGCGCGGGTTACACCATCGTCAACGTGAATCCGCTGTACACGGCGCGCGAGTTGCAGCACCAGATGGTGGATTCGGGCGCGGAAGCCATCGTCGTGTTGGAGAACTTTGCCACCACCGTGGAGCACGTGCTGCCGCACACGCAGATCAAGCACGTCATCGTGGCCGCCATGGGCGACCTGCTGGGCGCCCTCAAGGGCACGGTGGTCAACTTCGTGGTGCGCCGCGTGAAGAAGATGGTGCCCACCTACTCGCTGCCGGGCGCGATCTCCTTCAACAAGATGCTGGCCGAGGGCGCGCGCATGACGCTCAAGCCGGTCAAGCTGGGGCATGACGATATCGCCTTCCTGCAATACACCGGCGGCACCACTGGCGTGTCGAAAGGCGCGGTGCTGCTGCACCGGAACGTGATCGCCAACGTACTGCAAAACGAAGCCTGGCTGCAGCCGACCATGGACACGCTGCCCAAGGACTCGCAGCTGCAGTTCGTGTGCGCGCTGCCGCTGTATCACATCTACGCGCTCACTGTTTGCGCGTTGATGGGCATGCGCCTGGGCGGCATGAACGTCCTGATCCCGAACCCGCGCGACATCCCCGGCTTCATCAAGGAACTGAAGAAGTACCGCATCAATGTCTTCCCGGCCGTGAACACGCTGTACAACGGCTTGATGAACAATCCCGAATTCGCGAGCGTCGACTTCTCGGGCTGCAAGATCGCCAATGGCGGCGGCATGGCGGTGCAGCAGTCGGTGGCCGAGCGCTGGCTCAAGCTCACCGGCTACCCGATCATCGAAGGCTACGGCATGTCCGAAACCTCCCCGGTGGTCACCGCCAACCGCTGCGATATAAAGGAATTCACGGGCACCATCGGCCTGCCGTATCCGTCGACCGAAGTGCGCATCCTGGACGACGCCGGCAACGAAGTGCCGCTCGGGTCTCCGGGCGAGATCGCGGTGCGTGGCCCGCAGGTGATGGCAGGCTACTGGCAGCGCGACGACGAAACCGCCAAGTCGATGACGCCGGACGGCTTCTTCAAGACCGGCGACGTCGGCATCATGGACGACCGCGGCTACACCCGCATCGTGGACCGCAAGAAGGACATGATCCTGGTCTCCGGCTTCAACGTCTACCCGAACGAAGTGGAAGGCGTGGTCGCGATGCACCCCGGCGTGCTGGAGGTGGCCTGCATCGGCGTGCCGGACCAGCACTCGGGCGAAGCGGTCAAGCTGTTCGTGGTGAAGAAGGACCCGGCCCTGACCGAGAAGGCGCTGATGGACTTCTGCAAGGAAGAGCTGACCGGCTACAAGCGCCCCAAGTACATCGAGTTCCGCGACGAACTGCCGAAGACCAACGTCGGCAAGATCCTGCGCCGCCAGCTGCGCGACGAGAAGAAGGCGGCTTAAGCCACCTCGTTCACGAAACGCGCGGCCACGGCGTCCAGCAGTGGCTCACGATACGCCGGGGCCGGCGTCCGCAGCCCGCCCAGCGGGGTATTCATGATGGGGTGGTCCAGCGCCGGATTGGCCAGCCCCAGTTCCTTCCTCAGGTGCAGCACCAGCACGATCTCATACGGGTCGTACCAGTATTCGTCCCGCTCCAGGTCCGGCGATCCCTTCGCCATCGACACCTGGGTGTGGCGGTCGCAGGCCGCCAGCATCAGGGGCGCGAGCGCCTCCGGGTCCGGATGCCGCCAGTGGGCCAGCAGCGCTTCGAACAGCGGCTCGCTGTGCGCCTGCGGCGGATATTTGTCACGGCCGCTTTCGAACCACTGATCCAGCAGGCGCAGGGCGAACAACTGCGTACGCCGTTCGGGCGCGTACTTTTTCTGGCTGAGATCCGCGAAGTCGGCGGTCAGCCGCGCATGGCAGTACTGATGCATTTCGCGCGCCTTGTCCCGCCACCCGATCAGCAGGCAGTGGACAGCCGTGGGCACCATGTGTTCCAGGTCGTCGGCTCGCAGCGTGCCCCGCGCGTGTTGGGCCATGCGCGCACCCTGGACGTGGTAGGCGAGGCTGCGCGTCCATGGAATGGTCCAGTCCTTTCCGATCTCCTTGCGGTACGCCTCCAGCCCATCCTGCTCCCGTTCGCGCATCTGGATGAAGCAGCGGGTGCTCGGGTCGTTCACGGCAGCGCTCACGACTTTTGCAGCGTAGGACGCGCGCATCTCCGGCTCGCTGTCAGCAAGGCTCGGCGAGGCGAGGATGGCGGCTTCCATATCCGCAGCGGTGAAGGCCTCGTCGTACATCAGGAATTTGGCGATCTTGATGTCCCGCGTTTCCGTGTCATCCCCCAAGCTCCAGATATGCGGAGCGCGCTGGCGCAGTGCTTCATACCGTTTGGCGCAGGCCGCGGCGCCCTTGGAGACAGCGCGCTTGGGCACACCCGCGCCCAGCGCCACCTGGATGGCGTGCCAGCGCAGCATCATCGCGCAGTGATCCACGTCGCGCACTGCGCCGTCGTTGCGGTAGGTGTAGCGGTCCGCGCCCTCGTAGTCATACGAGGTGTATTCGAAGCCGGGGCCCCGGTCTGCGTAGGTCTGGAGGAAGGCCAGCTCGTTGAACTGCCAGTCGCGGAAGTTGACGGTGTAGTCCTTGAGGTACTTCTTCAGGTCCGGAAAGCGTGGCGCGATGCCTGGGCGCTCGATGAGCGGAATGCCCGCTGCGGACACCTGGGTCTCCGCGCGGACCGCGGCATCGAGGTGCACGACTTCACTGGCTGCCGCCAGTGTCCTGCAGCGCTGCGCCAACCGGTGGGCGTGCGGGTGGGGCTCGGTGGCCGGGTCTTGCTCCGCCCATTCCGCGTGCAGTTCTGCCAGGCGATCGAGCAGGTCCGCCACGATGAGCCCTTCCGCCGCGCTGATGGTGGCCGGTGGTGTGCTGGCATACTTTTCGGCGAAGAAGGCGGCGGCCCATTCATCCGGAATGACGTACGTGTCGGGCCGGGTGCTGCTGCCTTCCAGCCAGTTGGCCGGGTTCTTCGCCCCCGTCCATTGCGCCCCCAGCTCCGCCATCTGCGCGGCCACCACCGGCTCCAGCGCCGCGCGGTTCTCGGGCGAGCGCGCCACCGAAAAATCGTTGCAAGACTGGTCGGTAAAGTCGGCGGCGGCGCAGGCCAGTGCGTCGGCCAGCAGGGCGAGGTCGGAAGCGGAAAGCGTTGCGCGGGCAGCCTGGGTCATTACATTCTCGACGTTAAGATATTGAACTTATCCTATCGTCGGTTTTAACCTTTGGCAACGGTCTGTTCAGGCCTTAAGCAGGCCCGATCTCCCGGACTCCACCACATACGCGCCCACCGCCGCGATGCCGGAGTCGGCGCGCTGCACGTCGTCCAGCCCGAGAAAGGTCGCGCGGCTGGACTGCGGCGTGAGCTCCATGAGCGTGAAACCGCGCTTGTCGCTGCGGCCGAACCTGATGTGCGGGTTCATTTGCAGGAACTGCTCGGTGCGGGATTGCGGGCGCGAGTTGGAGGTCACCGAGGTGACCACGAACTCGGTCGCCAGCAGGGGATTGTCCTTGCTCGGCGGCCGGTCGAAATCGGCGCGCAGTTCGGTGGCGTAGAAACCGTGCACGTCCCCACCCAGCACCAGCGGATTGGAAACGCCGTAGGTGCGGAAGGACTCCAGCAGCTTGCGGCGCGCGGCTGGATAGCCGTCCCACCCATCGGTCCAAAAGCGGCCATCGCCTAGCTGCAAGACAGGCACCTGGCTCGAACGCGCCATCAGCGTCTGCTGGGCGATCACGTTCCACTCGGCGCGCGAGGTACGCAAGCCCTCGGCCAACCAGGATTCCTGGTCGGCGCCGAGCATGGAACGCTTCGGGTCATTCAGCTGAGTGCAGGCGCGTGTGACGGAGTTGGAACCGCCGCGGCCTGGCCGCGGACAGGCTTCGTAGGCGCGATACTGGCGGTCGTCCAGCACGTGGAAGCGCGCCAGCCTGCCCCAGTCGTAGCGCTGGTACATGCGGGTACGGGTGAAGTCGCCGTTGCGCGGCACCTCCAGCCGTAGCGGCATGTGTTCGTAGAAGGCCTGGTAGGCTGCGGCACGGCGCTGCAGGAAATCCGGCGACAGCAGCTCGTCCCGGTCAGCCGCGTAGTCGTTGGCGACTTCGTGGTCATCCCAGGTCGCGATCCATGGCGCCACCAGGTGCGCCGCCTGCAACTGCGTGTCGCTCTTGTACTGCGCATAGCGCGCGCGGTAGCTCTCCAGCGTGAAGCTCTCGTTCTCGCGCACCGGGCGCGTTGGATGGGTAAGCGCGAACGGGCCCCATTCGTAGATGTAGTCGCCGAGGAAGGCCACCAGGTCCGGCGACGCCTGCGCGATGTGGTGGTGCGCCGCGTAGCTGCCGAATTCCCAGTGCTGGCAGGAGGCCACGGCCAGCTTGAGCGAGGCGGGCAGGGCGTCCGGCGCCGGTGCGGTGCGCGTGCGGCCGATCGGGCTCATGGCGCCGCCGTACATGAAGCGGTACCAGTACCAGCGGTCCGGCCGCAGGCCTTGCGCGTCCACGTGCACGCTGTGCGCCAGCTCTGGTGCGGCCAGCGCCGTGCCTTTGTTGACGATGGTACGGAAACCTTCGTCCTCCGCGATCTCCCAGCGCACCGGCACCGCGACCTTGGGCGCAGAGGACGCGTCGAGAGGCTTGGGCAGGATGCGCGTCCACAGGATCACAGCGGTCGGCAGCGGCGAGCCGGAGGCCACGCCCAGGCTGAAGGGATCGTCCTGCGGCGGCTCGGCCTCGGCCTGGCTGCGCACGCAGCCAGTGGCCGCCGCCAGCGCGGCCAGCTGCCCGGCGCGGGCGAGGAACAGCCGGCGCTGCGCGTCCATCTCTCGTTATTGCTGGATCAGGGACTCGATCGGCGGCAGCTGGCGCGGCTTGCGGTCCGGGCCTGTCGCCACATAGGTCAGGGTGGCTTCCGTGACCTTGACCACGTCCGCCTGCAGGCGGTTGCGCTCCGCGTAGACCTCGACGTACACCGTAATCGACGTGTTGCCGACCTTGACGATGTCCGCATAAAACGAGAGCAGGTCGCCCACGAACACGGGGTGCTTGAACAGGAAGGAATTCACGGCGATGGTCGCGACGCGGCCATTGGCGCGGCGCGTCGCGGGCAGCGAACCGGCAATGTCCACCTGCGCCATGATCCAGCCGCCGAACACGTCGCCGTAGACATTGGCGTCGGACGGCGCGGGCATCACGCGCAGTTCGGGCATTTTCCCCTCGGGCAGGCGGGCGCGCTGGTTGGTGGCGGGCGGATTTTGCTGCGTGGTCATCTTGTTTTTCCGTGAAAAGCTACAATCGTCTGGAATTGTCCCATACTTCCCCGACCCGCCATGCGACGCCACGCTTCCAGTTCCCTGCCGCTGCCCGCGGCCGACAAAGACCAGCGCAACGACTGGGCCACGCTCAAGACGCTGTTTCCCTATCTGTGGGTGTACAAGTGGCGCGTGCTGATGGCCATGGGCGCCCTGGTGTGTGCCAAGCTGGCCAACATGGGCGTGCCGCTGATCCTCAAGCGGCTGGTGGACCAGATGAGCTACAAGCCGGGCGATCCGCACGCGCTGCTGATCCTTCCAGTGGCCACGCTGGTCGCCTACGGCCTGCTGCGGCTCGCGACCACGGTCTTTACGGAGCTGCGTGAATTCCTGTTCGCGCGGGTGACGCAACGGGCGGTGCGCACTATCGCGCTGAAAGTCTTCCGGCACTTGCACGCGTTGTCCCTGCGCTTCCACCTCAATCGCCAGACCGGTGGCATGACGCGCGACATCGAGCGCGGCACGCGCGGCGTGAACTCGCTGATCTCCTTCACCCTCTTCAACATCCTGCCCACGCTGGTCGAGATCACGCTGGTGCTGGGCTACCTGGTGCTGCACTACGACGTCTGGTTCAGCGCCATCACGGCGGGCGCGCTGGTGACCTACATCGTGTTCACGGTGATGGTCACGGACTGGCGCACCCACTTCCGCCGCACCATGAACGAGCTGGATTCCAAGGCCAACACGAAGGCAATCGACTCCCTGCTCAATTACGAGACGGTCAAGTACTTCGGCAACGAGGACTATGAGGCGCGCCGCTACGACGAAGGGCTGCAGCACTTCGAGGCCGCGGCCGTGCGTTCGCAGACCTCGCTCTCACTGCTCAACACCGGGCAGTCTGCGATCATTGCGATCGCCGTGACGCTGATTCTGTGGCGCGCGACCGTGGGCGTGATCGACGGCACCATGACCCTGGGCGATCTGGTGCTGGTGAACTCCTTCATGCTGCAGCTGTACATTCCGCTCAACTTCCTGGGGGTGATCTACCGCGAGATCAAGCAGGCGCTGGCCGACATGGAGCGTTTGTTCGGGCTCCTGCACGAGAACCGGGAAGTGGCCGATTCCGCAGGTGCCAAGCCGCTGGTCACAAAAGGGGCCGAGGTGAAGTTCGCGCACGTGGACTTCAGCTACGAGACCAAGCGCCAGATCCTGTTCGATGTGGACTTCACCATCCCAGCAGGGACCACCACCGCCATCGTGGGCCACAGCGGCTCGGGCAAGTCGACCCTGTCACGCCTGCTGTTCCGGTTTTATGACGTCAACTCGGGCGCCATCACGATCGACGGTCAGGACCTGCGCGATATCACCCAGGATTCGCTGCGCCATGCGATCGGCATCGTGCCGCAGGATACGGTGCTGTTCAACGACACCATCGAATACAACATCGCCTACGGCCTGCCAGGCGCTTCGCATGCCGAAATCGAGGCGGCGGCCCGGGCGGCGTCCATCCACGACTTCATCGTGACGCTGCCGGATGGGTACCAGACCATGGTGGGCGAGCGTGGCCTGAAGCTCTCCGGCGGCGAAAAGCAGCGGGTGGCGATTGCGCGCACGCTGCTCAAGAATCCGGCGATCCTGGTGTTCGACGAGGCCACGTCCGCGCTGGACTCCAAGTCCGAGCAGGCGATCCAGGGGCAGCTAAAAGAGATTGCGAAGGACCGTACGACGATGGTGATTGCGCACCGCCTGTCCACCATCGCGGACGCGCACCAGATCATCGTGCTCGATCACGGCCGCATCGTGGAGCGCGGCACGCACCAGACGCTGTTGCTGGCCAACGGGCTGTATGCCCAGATGTGGGAACGGCAGCAGGCGCGGAAGGATGAAACCTATGCGTCGCCGGCTGCCGCTGTGGAGGACGATTAGTACGGACGCGTACTAATCTGAGTGCATCACATCAGTAAGTCCAGAACATCCGCTGGATGTCCTTGGTGTTGCTGGTCTTGGTCAGCGCCAGCATCAGCAGGATGCGCGCCTTCTGCGCATTGAGCGTATCGGCCACCACGAAGTCCAGTTCATCGTCATTCGCCTCGCCATTGCGCGCCAGGATGCCGGTGCCGGTACGGCTCGCGCGCACGATGATGGCGCCTTTCGCGCGCGCCGCCTTCAGCGCCGGAACCATTTGCGCGGCCAGCGAACCGTCGCCGGTACCGGCGTGGATGATGCCTTTGTCGCCTGCCGCCACGAAGGCGTTCAGCGCCACCGGCGTCACGTTGGCATAGCCGTACACGATATCCACGGCGGGCAGCGCGCTGAGGTTTGACACGTCGAATTCGGTGTCGACCGTGTGCTTGCGCGTCGACGCACGGTAGAAGTAAGCCTTGGAACCCTGGATGTAGCCGAGCAGGCCAAGATCCGTGGACTTGAAGGTGTCCATGGTCGCGGTGTTGGTCTTGGTGACATCGCGCGCGCCGTTGATCTGATCATTCAGGCACACCAGCACGCCCTTGCCGACCGCCTCCGGGCTGGCAGCCAGCAGCACCGCGTTGTACAGATTGATCGGGCCATCCGCCGAGATCGCGGTGGAAGGGCGCATCGCGCCGACCAGCACCACCGGCTTGCGGCTCTTGACCACCAGGTTGAGGAAGTACGCGGTTTCCTCCAGCGTGTCCGTGCCGTGGGTGATCACGATGCCGTCGACGTCGGCCTGCGCCAGCAGGGTGTTCACGCGCTTGGCAAGCGTCAGCCAGTGCTCGTTGGTCATGCTCTCGCTGGCGATCTGGAACACCTGCTCGCCGGTGACGCGCGCCACCTTGGACAGTTCCGGCACCGCCTTGATCAGGCCTTCCACGCCGACCTTGGCGGCGGTGTAGCCCACCGTGGTGGTGCTGGTGGCGCCGGTGCCCGCGATGGTGCCGCCGGTAGCCAGGATGACGACGTGGGCCTGCTTGGTCTGCGCGGTTTGCGCCTGCGAGGCCGGAACGAACAGCATGAACCCGAGCAGCACGGCAAACAGCTGCGTCAGCGAACGTTGAATCATGAGGATCTCCTTCAGATGAAAAAAAGGCCTTCACGCGGAAGGCCCTTTGCTACGTGATGGGTGTCAGGCGGCTTTGACTTCGCTGATCGTGTCCTCGCCCGGGGCGGCCAGCTCGCCCTCCCACTTGGCGACGACGGCGGTGGCGATGGCGTTGCCGACCACGTTGGTGGCCGAGCGGGCCATGTCGAGGAAGTGGTCGATGCCCAGCAGGAGCAGCAGGCCCGCTTCCGGAATGTGGAACTGGTTGAGCGTTGCGGCGATCACCACCAGTGAGGCGCGCGGCACGCCGGCCATGCCCTTGGAGGTCAGCATCAGCACCAGCATCATGGTGACCTGGGTGCCGATCGACAGCTCGATGCCATAGGCCTGGGCGATGAAGATGGACGCGAAGGTGCAGTACATCATCGAGCCATCGAGGTTGAACGAGTACCCGATCGGCAGCACGAAGGCGGCGATGCGGTTGCGCACACCAAAGCGCTCCAGGCCTTCCAGCGTTTTCGGGAATGCCGCTTCCGAGGACGCGGTGGAGAAGGCCAGCAGGGTCGGTTCGCGCACTTCCTTCAGCAGGCGGATCACGCGCGGGCCGATGAACAGGAAGCCGAGGCCCGTCAGTACGATCCACAGCAGCACGATACCCAGGTAGAACTCGCCCATGAAGGTGCCGTACGATGCCAGTACCGAGAGCCCGCTCTTGGCGATGATCGCGGTGACAGCCGCGAACACGGCGATCGGCGCGAGGTTCATCACGTAGCCGGTCAGCTTGAGCATGATGTGGGCGACGCCGTCCAGGAATTCGGTGACCGGCCGGGCTTTCTCGCCGAGGGCGGCGGCCGCGGTGCCGAAGAAGATCGAGAAGATCACGATCTGCAGGATTTCGTTTTTCGCCAGGCCGTCGAAGATGGAGGTCGGCACCAGGTGGGTGACGAATTCCTTGAGCGTGAGGCTGGACGACGAGATGCCGGACGATTCGGTGACGGCCGGCAGGTGCTGGGTCAGGCCGATCCCCGGCTGGAAGATGTTCACCAGGATCAGGCCGAGGGTCAGCGAGATGATGGAGGCGATGATGAACCAGCCGAGCGCCTTGGCGCCGATGCGGCCCACTTCGGAGGCGTCACCCATTTTCGCGATGCCGACGACCAGCGTGGAGAACACCAGCGGCGCGATGATCATCTTGATCAGGCGGAGGAACAGCGTGGTGACCAGGCCCAGATTGTCCGACAGCGCGGCCGGATTGGCCAAAGTGGTATTCGCGATGTACCCGGCGACGATGCCGAGGATCAGGCCAGCGAGAATATAAGTGGTCAGGCGGTTCCGTTTGGTCATGGCGAGTCCTGTGATGCGGATGCGGGGCCGCGGAAATACTGCAATTTGGCGGGTTCCGCAGTATCCTAGGGGGCGCTGGTGATGTCAAGCTAGCCAGTTTTCGCTTTCACCCTCGAATTCGCACATGATTGAACTTCAAAATGTCAGCAAGTGGTATGGCCAGTTTCAGGTGCTGGCCGAGTGTAGTACGCGGGTCGGCAAGGGCGAAGTGGTGGTCGTGTGCGGGCCGTCCGGGTCGGGCAAATCGACTCTGATCAAGACGGTGAATGGTTTGGAGCCGGTGCAGCAGGGCGTCGTCGTGGTCGACGGCGTGCGGGTGACCGACCCGAAGACCGATCTGCAGAAACTGCGTGCGCGGATCGGGATGGTGTTCCAGAATTTCGAACTGTTCCCGCATCTGTCGGTACGCCAGAACCTGACGCTGGCGCAGGTGAAGGTGCTGGGGCGCTCGCCGGAAGAGGCAACCGAGAAGGGGCTGAAGTACCTGGACCGCGTCGGCCTGCTGGCGCACCAGGATAAATACCCCGCCCAGCTCTCGGGCGGCCAGCAGCAGCGCGTGGCGATCGCGCGTGCGCTGGCGATGGACCCGGTGGCGATGCTGTTCGACGAGCCGACGTCCGCGCTGGATCCCGAGATGATCAACGAGGTGCTGGACGTGATGGTCGGCCTGGCGCAGGACGGCATGACGATGATGGTGGTGACTCACGAGATGGGCTTCGCCCGCAAGGTCGCGGACCGCATTGTCTTCATGGACCACGGCCGCATCGTCGAAGATTCGCCCAAAGACGCCTTCTTCACCGCCCCCACGTCCGACCGCGCCCGCGACTTCCTCGCCCGGATCCTCCACTGACCCTCAGTGATAATCGTCCTCGCGCTGATGTCGCGCCGCGATAATGGTGACGAAGCCACCCGTTTGAATCTTGTAGAGCAGGACGAAACCTGTCGCGCCGAATGGGACGACCATCTCGCGCAGGAACGGATCGTCTGGCAGCGCTTTTCGGCACGAAAAGGGGAATTGCTCCAGCAAACGAGTCGCGCTGGCGATGGCGGCGCGGACCCGCTTGGTGCTGGGCCGGTCGCGCTCAGCGATGAAACGCATCAGCCGCGCCAGGTCTTCCCGCCCGCCCGCCGAAAACCGGACGCGGTATTTCATTTCTGAGGTTTGGTCTCAGCCTCGCGGATGATGTTATCGAGCTCCGCCAGGACTTCATCGCTTGAGTAGTATTCGCCGGTCCGTTCTGCCTCGCGCAGACTTTCGAGTCCGCGTGCGATGAACTCGTCCTGCAGCTGGCGGCGGCGGATCTTCTCCCGCACTGCTTCTTCGACGAATTGGGAGAGGGACTCGCCCGGGGCCAGCGCTTTCTCGGCCGCTTCCCGCAGCTCGGGCTCCACGCGGAGCGAGGGGAATGTCGCGCTTTTCATGAACGCCTCCAATGCGTCGCAATTGCGATGCAGTATGGCACCGCGAGCGGTGGGCGGCAAGCGGAGAGGGTAAAATAGCGGCTTCCGCATTGAGGTTTTCCATGAGCGAATTCGATCTCCCCGAGTCCATTACGATCACCCGGCCGGACGACTGGCACGTGCACCTGCGCGATGGCGCGCATCTGGGCAGCGTGGTGGCGCATACGGCCGCGCAGTTCGCGCGCGCGATCGTCATGCCCAACCTGAAGCCGCCCGTCACCACGACCGCCGCCGCCGCCGCATACCGCGACCGCATCAAGGCCGCGCTGCCGCAGGGGAGCGATTTCGAGCCGCTGATGACGCTCTACCTGACCGACAACACGCCGCCGGATGAGATCCGCCGCGCCGTGGACAGTGGCTTCATCCACGCCGTCAAGCTGTACCCGGCCGGCGCCACCACCAATTCGGACGCCGGTGTCACCGACCTGCGCAAGTGCTACGCCACGCTGGAAGTGATGCAGGACCTCGACCTGCCCCTGCTGGTGCACGGCGAAGTCACCGACAACGACATCGACCTGTTCGATCGCGAAGCCGTCTTCATCGAGCGCGTGATGCGCCCCCTGCGCCGCGACCTGCCCGCGCTGCCCGTGGTCTTCGAGCACATCACCACCAAGGACGCCGCACAGTACGTGGCTGAAGCGGAAGGCCCGATCGGCGCTACCATCACCGCCCACCACCTGCTCTACAACCGCAACGACATCTTCCGCGGCGGCATCCGTCCGCACTACTACTGCCTGCCGGTGCTCAAGCGCGAAGAACACCGCCTGGCGCTGGTGACTGCGGCCACCAGCGGCGACGAGCGCTTCTTCCTCGGCACGGACTCCGCACCGCACGGCATCGGCGCCAAGGAAACTTCGTGCGGCTGCGCGGGCTGCTACACCGCACTGCATGCGATGGAGCTGTACACGGAAGCCTTCGCCCGGGCTGGAGCACTGGACAAGCTTGAAGCCTTCGCGTCGCTGAATGGTCCGGCCTTCTACGGCCTTCCGAAGAACGATGGCACCGTCACCTTGCGCCGCGAGACCTGGACCTTGCCGGCCACGCTGCCCTTCGGCGAAACGCAGGTGGTGCCGCTGAATGCCGGTGAGCCGATCGGCTGGAAGATGGCCTGACCTGTCCGTGGACCTGGCCCTGGAACCGGAACCGGTCGACTGGACCCGGCCCTGGTATGACGCGGTCCGCCCCGCATATGCGCGGCTGGGCCAGGGCCCGCTTATCGAGGCGCTGAACCGGGCCTCCGCCGCGCATGCGCTGCACAACGCGGCAGGCCAACCACTCCGCTTCGTCCCGCAGAGCGCACTGCCGGAGGGCGTGGCCTACGAAGCGTTCATTGGCGCCACTGGCAATGTCCCCACGCGGGACAATCTGCACGATTTCTTCAACGCGCTGGTCTGGCTGACCTTCCCGCGCATCAAAGTCCAGCTCAATGCCCTGCAGGCCGCGCAGATCGCGCTGGCAGGTGTCGGCAAGTCCCGCGGTCCGGCGCGCGACGCCGCCACCATCTTCGACGAAAACGCCGCCCTGCTGGTCGTCACCGACGACGACACAGGCCGCGCCCATGTGGCAGCGCTGCGCAACCACGACTGGTACTCAGCGCTGTATGCAGGCCGGGCGCGCTTCGGCCCACAGGCGCAAGTCTGGTCCTTCGGCCACGCGCTGATGGAAAAGCTGGTCGCCCCGCGCAAGGCCATCACCGCCCACACCCGCGTGCTGTACGCCCCGGCGGACTTCTTTGCGCTATCGTTCGACGAGCGCCGCGCGTGGATCGACGCCACCGTGAGCGCGCAGCTGCGCGACGAGGAACTGGCCACCGCATCCTTCACGCCGCTGCCGGTGCTCGGCGTCCCCGGCTGGTGGGAGGGCCAGGACGAGGCCTTCTACGCCGACGCCACCGTGTTCCGACCAAAGAGGAGAACAGAATGACCGAGACCCGCTGGGGCATCATCAGCACGGGCAAGATCGCGCGCCAGTTTGCGACGGCGCTCAAGGACACGCCGGGTGCGGTGCTGGCCGGCGTCGCCTCGCGCACGCTGGACAAGGCGCAGGAATTCACGCGCGAATTCGGCGGCACGCCGTATGGCTCGTACGAAGAGCTGTGCGCGGAGCCGGGGATCGACGTGGTGTACATCGGCACGCCGCATCCGCTGCACGCGCCGAACGCGATGCTGGCGCTGAACAGCGGGAAGGCCGTGCTGTGCGAGAAGCCGTTCACCATGAACCTGCGCGAGGCGGCCGCCGTGGTGGCCCTGGCGCGCGAAAAGAACCTGTTCCTGATGGAGGCAATGTGGTCGCGCTACTTGCCGGCGCTGGAGGAGGCTAAGCGGATCATCGCGTCCGGTGAGATCGGCGAGGTCACGCAGGCGGTGGCAGACTTCGGCTTTTCGGCGCAGGTGCCCGAGGAGCACCGGCTCGTCAATCGAGAACTGGGCGGGGGGGCGCTGCTGGACCTGGGCATCTATCCGCTGTCGGTGTGTGCGTACCTGCTCGGGCCCGTGGCAGGCGTGCAGGCGATGGCCACGATGCGGGATAACGGAGTGGATGCGCATACAGCCTTCACGCTGCGGCACGCCAGCGGGGCGCTGTCATCGTGCACAGCGTCGATGATCGCGCGCTCGCCGGTGGAGCTGACGGTGTCCGGCACCAAAGGATTTGTGCGGCTGGATACGCTGTTCTACAAAGCGAAGACGGTGACGGTGCAGCTGGAGGATGGCTCACGCCGTACCGTCGAGACGCCGCATCTGGGCAACGGTTACGTGCACGAGGCGCTGGAAGTGCAGCGCTGCCTGCGCGAGGGCATGACCGAAAGCCCGCGCATGCCGCTGGACGAAACGCTGGCGCTGATGGGCGTGCTCGATGAGATCCGCGCACAGATCGGCCTTCGCTACGCCGCCGACTCCTAAACCTTCAGGAACTCTTCCCGGCCGCCCAGCCAGCGGGCGAGGTGGGCGTCGACGGTGCGTTCGTCGCCAGCCTGCAGCAGCGCGGCCGCCGTGTCGCGCGCCTTTTCGACCAGCCACTGGTCCGTCTCCAGGTCCGCGAAGCGCAGCATCGCCTGCCCGGACTGGCGCGCGCCCAAAAACTCACCCGGCCCCCGAATCTCCAGGTCGCGCCGCGCGATCTCGAAGCCGTCCTGGGTTTCGCGCATGGTCGCCAGCCGCTGCTTGGCGACGGGACCAAGCGGCCCCTGATACATCAGCAGGCACACCGATGCCGCCGACCCGCGCCCCACGCGTCCGCGCAGCTGGTGCAGCTGCGACAGCCCAAAGCGCTCCGCATGCTCGATCACCATCAGCGACGCATTCGGCACGTCCACGCCGACCTCGATCACCGTGGTGGCCACCAGCACGTGCACAAGGCCGGACGCAAAGGCATCCATGACCTCCTGCTTTTCCTGCGGCTTCAAGCGACCGTGCACCAGCCCCACGTTCAGGTCCGGCAGCGCCTCCTGCAGCGTGAGGTGCGTGTCGGTGGCCGTCTGCAGCTGCAGCGCCTCCGATTCCTCGATCAGTGGACAGACCCAGTACGCCTGCCGCCCTTCCAGCACGGCGGCGTGCACGCGCTCGATGACTTCCTCGCGCCGGTTCTGGTCCACCACCCGCGTGACGATCGGGCTGCGGCCCGGCGGCAGCTCGTCGATGACCGAGACCTCCAGGTCTGCGTAGTAGGTCATCGCCAGCGTGCGCGGAATCGGCGTGGCGGACATCATCAGCTGGTGCGGCACCAGCCCTGCGCTGCCCTTGTTGCGCAGCGTGAGCCTCTGGCCGACGCCGAACCGATGCTGCTCGTCGACGATGACCAGGCCGAGGTTCGCAAAATTGACCGTGTCCTGGATCAGCGCATGCGTGCCGATCACCAGCTGCGCTTCGCCCGACTCCACCATCTCCGTAGCCATGGTCTTCTCACGCTTCTTCAGCGATCCGGTGAGCCACGCCACGCGCACACCCAACGGCTCCATCCACGCCGCGATCTTGCGGAAGTGCTGGTCCGCGAGGATCTCGGTGGGCGCCATGAGCGCAGCCTGATAGCCGCTGTCGATGGCCTGCGCCGCCGCCAGCGCTGCCACCACCGTCTTGCCGCTGCCAACGTCGCCCTGCAGGAGCCGCTGCATGGGGAAGGGATTGCGCAGGTCCGCGCGGATTTCGCGCAGCACGCGGTCCTGCGCGTCCGTGAGCGTGAAGGGCAGTGCGGCCAGAAAGCGCTCGCTCAACGAGCCGATAGCACCGAGCACCGGCGCGCCCTTGGTGCGGCGGTCCTTCTGCGCCCGTTTCAGCGAGAGCTGCTGCGCCAGCAGCTCGTCGAACTTCATCCGTACCCAGGCCGGGTGGGTACGCTCGGTGAGTTCATACGGATCGACGTTCTGCGGCGGATAGTGCAGCAGCTTGATGGCCGGCTCGAAATCCGTGAGGCCGAGGCGCGCGCGCATGGGCAGCGGCAGGGTGTCGGTCCAGTCCACGCGCTTCATCGCATCCGAAATCGCGCGCCTCAGGATCGTCTGGGACAGGCCTTCGCCCGCCGGGTACACCGGTGTGAGGGCGGTCGGCAGCGGCGCCCCTTCGTTGACGATCTTGTACGTCGGATGCACCATCTCCGCGCCAAAGAACCCGTGTTTCAGCTCCCCGCGCGCCCGCACCCGCGTACCCTCGGCCATCTGCTTGACCTGCGAGCCATAAAAGTTCATGAAGCGCAGCTGCAGCTCGCCCGTGTCGTCCGAAATGGTGACCAGCAGCTGGCGCCGCGGGCGGTAGGCGATTTCAGTCTTGATCACCACGCCCTCGACCTGCGACGTGTACCCGCCGCGCAGGCAGGCCTCGCGCACCGGCACGATCTCGGTTTCGTCCTCGTAGCGCATGGGCAGGTGCAGCACCAGGTCCATGTCGGTGCGCAGTCCCAGCTTGGCCAGTTTGTCTTGCGTCTTGGGCGCGGATTTGGCTTTGGTTGGCGGCATAGTGCTGCATTTTTCGCGAGGGAGACAACACCCGCGTACGGGCGTACAATAGAGGGTTCGCCCAGCGATTTATTCTTGCAGATTCCTGTAGATTGTCTCGATGTACACGCTCTCCGACTTCGATTTTAACTTGCCGCCCGAGCGCATTGCGCAATTCCCACTGCCCGACCGGGCGGCGTCCCGCCTGCTGCACCTCGATGGCGCCACCATCGTTGACCGCTCCTTCGCGGACATCGTGGACCTGCTGCAGCCCGGCGACGTGCTGGTGATGAACAACACGCGCGTGCTCAAGGCTCGCTTCTTCGGCGTCAAGGAAACCGGCGGGCAGGTGGAAGTGCTGGTGGAGCGCGTGCTCGACCCGCGCACGGTGCTGGCCCAGGTGCGCGCGTCCAAGTCGCCCAAGCCGGGCAACCGCATCAAGCTGGCCGACGCCTTCTGGGTCGCGGCGGGCGAGCGTGCGGGCGAATTCTTCACCCTGCACTTCGAGGGCGACGTGTTTGAACTGATCGAGGCGCACGGCAAGCTGCCGCTGCCGCCCTACATCGAGCACGCGGCCGACCAGGTGGACGAAGAGCGTTACCAGACCGTCTACTCGAAGGAACCGGGCGCCGTGGCCGCGCCGACCGCGGGCCTGCACTTCACCGAAGAGATCCTGCGCAAGCTGAAAGAGAAGGGCGTGCTGACCGCCGAGGTGACCCTGCACGTGGGCGCCGGCACCTTCCAGCCCGTGCGCGTGGAAGACCTGACCCAGCACCAGATGCACACCGAGTGGTACACCATCCCGCAGGAGAGCGTGGACCTGGTGCGCGCCGCAAAAGCCAACGGCAAGCAGGTGGTCGCCGTGGGCACCACGAGCCTGCGCGCGCTGGAATCGGGCTCGCAGTCGGGCGAGCTGCAGGCGGGGAGCGCCGACACGGCCCTCTTCATCACGCCCGGCTACCAGTTCCGCACCGTGACGCGCCTGATCACCAATTTCCATCTGCCGAAGTCCACGCTGCTGATGCTGGTCTCCGCCTTTGCGGGCTACGCCGACATCAAGAAGGCCTACGCGCACGCCATCGCAAATGAATACCGCTTCTTCAGCTATGGCGACGCCATGCTGCTGACTACGAACTCGATCTACCAGCCGAACCAAAATGCTTGAATTCACCCTCCTGAAAAAAGACACGAGCGGCCTGTCCCACGCACGGCGCGGGCGCCTCAAGCTCAATCACGGCACCATCGAAACGCCGATCTTCATGCCGGTCGGGACCTACGGCTCGGTCAAGGCCATGTCCCCGGTCGAGCTGAAGGAGATCGACGCCCAGATCATCCTGGGGAACACCTTCCACCTGTGGCTGCGCCCCGGCACGGACGTGATGGACAAATTTGGCGGCCTGCACCGCTTCATGGGCTGGGACAAGCCGATCCTCACCGACTCCGGCGGCTTCCAGGTGTTTTCGCTCGGTGCGATGCGCAAGATCACCGAGGAAGGCGTCAAGTTCCAGTCGCCGATCGACGGCAGCCGCCAGTTCCTGTCGCCGGAAGTGTCGATGCAGATCCAGCGCTCGCTCAATTCGGACATCGTGATGCAGTTCGACGAGTGCACGCCCTACGAGATCGACGGCCGCCCCGCCACCGCGGAAGAAGCCGCGACCTCGATGCGCATGTCGCTGCGCTGGGCCCAGCGCTCGATGGATGAATTCAAGCGCGGCGAAAACCCGAATGCCCTCTTCGGCATCGTGCAGGGCGGGATGTACGAGCGCCTGCGCGACGAGTCCCTCGCCGGGCTGGAGGAGATCGACTTCCCCGGCCTGGCCATCGGCGGCCTGTCGGTGGGCGAGCCGAAGGAAGACATGCAGCGCATCCTGGCCCACGTCGGCCCGCGCCTGCCCGAGAACAAGCCGCACTACCTGATGGGCGTCGGTACGCCGGAAGACCTGGTGGACGGCGTGGCCAACGGCGTCGACATGTTCGACTGCGTGATGCCGACCCGGAACGCGCGCAACGGCTGGCTGTTCACGCGCTTCGGCGACATCAAGCTGAAGAACGCGCGCTACAAGGATGACCAGCTGCCGCTGGACGAGACCTGCGACTGCTACACCTGCAAGAACTTCTCGCGCGCGTACTTACATCACCTGCAGCGCTCCAAGGAGATCCTGGGCGCGCGGCTGAACACCATCCATAACCTGCACTATTACCTGCAGCTGATGCGCGAGGTGCGCGCGGCCATCGATGCGGACCGCTTCAACGAGTTCCGCATCCAGTTCGCGGCCGAGCGGCAGCGTGGTATATGAGCGGCGTGTGAACTGTTGAACCGCACAAAGCTTGTAAAAGCAACACCAGCCCTCAAATAGGGCTGAACGCGCACCCCCGGTGCTAGAATACAGCGCTAATTTTTTTAACAATACGGAGTACTTGTGTTTATCTCTAACGCCTACGCGCAGTCCGTCGAGCCGGGCCTGGCCAACAACCTGAGCACCTTCCTGCCGCTGATCCTCATGTTCGTGGTCATGTACTTCGTCATGATCCGTCCGCAGCAGAAGCGCGCCAAGGAAACCAAGGCGATGATCGAAGCGCTCACCAAGGGCGACGAAGTGGTCACCATCGGCGGCATGGTCGGCAAGGTGTCCAAGGTCACCGATGCGTACGTGCTGATCGAAGTGGCGGCGGGCACTGAAGTGTGGGTGCAGAAGAACGCCATCAGCATGCCGCTGCCGAAAGGCACCCTGAAGTCGCTCTGATTCGTCAGACCCACCCGGTCCCCACGCCATGAACCGTTACCCCGTCTGGAAGTACGTCATCATCGTGCTCGCGCTGCTGTTTGGCGCGCTGTACACGACGCCGAACTATTTCGGCGAAACGCCGGCCCTGCAGGTCACCACCGGCAAATCCACCGTCAAGGTCAATAGCGACACCGCCGCCCGCGTGGCCGCGGCCCTCAAGCGCGAGAACATTCCGGATTCCGGCGTGAGCGTCGACGGAGCCGGTTCCACCGCCTCCGTGCGGGCGCGCTTCCCGACCCCGGACGCGCAGTTCAAGGCCAAGCTGGCGCTGGAGCGCGACCTCAACGCCGACCCCACCGACCCGGACTACATCGTCACCGTCAACCTGGCCAAGAACACCCCGGCCTGGATGGAGGCGATCAACGCCAAGCCGATGAACCTGGGCCTGGACCTGCGTGGCGGCGTGCACTTCTTGATGCAGGTGGACACCCACGCGGCGCTGGACACGCGCCTCAAGGGCCTGATCGCCGGCATTCGCAGCCAGCTGCGCGACCAGAACATCCGCCACTCCGGCATCGAGCGTGCGGGCGACAATATCGTCATCAAGTTCCGCGACGAAGCCACCCGTACCCAGGCGCAGAACTACCTGGGCAACCAGCTGCAGGAGCTGCAGTTCGCCAGCGGCTCCGACGGTTCCGACCTGACCCTGACCGCGTCGATCAAGCCGGCCGCGCTGCGCACCATCATCGACGAAGGCATCAAGCAGAACATCATCACGCTGGGCAAGCGCGTGAATGAACTGGGCACCACCGAGCCGGTGATCCAGCAGCAGGGCGCGGACCGCATCGTGGTCCAGCTGCCGGGCGTGCAGGACGCCGCCCACGCCAAGGACATCATCGGCCGTACCGCCACGCTCGAGCTGCGCGCCACCGACGACAGCGTGGTGCCGGGCACCGAATCGACCGCCACCATCCCGCTGGACGCGGAAGTGTTCAAGGACATGAACGGCCAGTCGGTGGTGGTCAAGAAGGACGTGTTCCTGACCGGCGACTACATCTCGTCCGCAACCTACACCACGGACCAGAACCAGCAACCCGCCGTGTCGATTGACCTGAACGGCGACGGCGGCCGCAAGATGCGCACCGCGACCCGCGACCGCATCGGCAAGCGCATGGCCATCCTGCTGAAGGAAAAGGGCAAGTACACCGTGCTGTCCAACGCCACCATCCAGAGCGAGCTGGGAACGCACTTCCAGATCACCGGCCTGGGTACGCCCGAGAAGGCGGCCGAGCTGGCGCTGCTGCTGCGCTCCGGCGCGCTGTCCGCCCCGATGGACGTGGTGGAAGAGCGCGTGGTCGGCCCGCAGCTGGGTGCCGAGAACATCGCCAAGGGCCTGCACTCCACGCTGTGGGGCTTCATCGCGATCGCCATTTTCATGGTGATCTACTACCAGCTGTTCGGCTTCTTCAGCGTGCTGGCACTGGCGCTCAACCTGCTGCTGCTGCTGGCGCTCCTGTCCACGCTGCAGGCCACCCTGACCTTGCCGGGCATCGCCGCAATCGCGCTGGCGCTGGGTATGGCGATCGACTCCAACGTGCTGATTAACGAGCGGATTCGCGAGGAGCTGCGCAACGGGAACACACCGCAGGCGGCGATCGCGGAAGGCTTCCGCCACGCGTGGGCCACGATTCTCGACTCGAACGTGACCACCCTGATCGTCGGCCTGGCGCTGCTGGTGTTCGGCTCGGGCGCGGTGCGCGGCTTCGCGGTGGTGCACTGCCTGGGCATCCTGACCTCGATGTTCTCCTCGGTGTTCTTCTCGCGCGGCGTGGTCAACCTCTGGTACGGCCGCAAGAAGAAGCTGGGCAAGATCGCGATTGGCACGGTGTGGAACGGCGGCGCCAAGGCGCCTGCCGCCACCGCAGAGAAGAATTAAGGACGGGACAGCAAGATGGAATTTTTCAAGATCAAGCGGGACATCCCGTTCATGCGCCACGCGTTGATTTTCAACGTGATCTCGGCGCTGACCTTCGTGGCGGCGGTGTTTTTCCTGCTGCACCGCGGGCTGCACTTCTCGGTGGAGTTCACGGGCGGCACGGTGATGGAACTGCGCTATCCGCATGCGGCCAACCTGGAGAAGATCCGCGGCACGCTGGAAAAGCTGGGCTATGAACAGCCGGAAGTGACGCCGTTCGGCACCGCGCAGGACGTGATGCTGCGCCTGCCGCCGAAGACCGCGGCCGGTTCCACCACCTCGCAGAGCGTGTTCAACGCGATCTGCGCGTCCGAAGGCGGCTCGCCGCGCCAGGTCGCCGCGACCGGCGGCACCGGTGCGCAGTCGAGCAAGGCCACCTGCGTCAACGCGGCCGGCACCGAAGTGGTGGCGCAGCAGCGCGTGGAATTCGTCGGCCCGCAGGTCGGCGAGGAACTGGCGCAGAACGGCTACAACGCGCTGGCCATGGTGGTGATCGGCGTGATGATCTACCTGGCCGTGCGCTTCGAATGGAAGTTCGCGGTGGCGGCGATCATCGCCAACCTGCACGACGTGGTGATCATCCTTGGCTTCTTCGCCTTCTTCCAGTGGGAGTTCTCGCTGACGGTGCTGGCGGCGGTGCTGGCGGTGCTGGGCTACTCGGTCAACGAATCGGTCGTGATCTTCGACCGGATCCGCGAGAACTTCCGCAAACAGCGCAAGATGACCGTGACGGAAGTGATCAACAACGCGATCACCAGCACCATCTCCCGCACCATCATCACCCACGGCTGTACCCAGATGATGGTGCTGTCGATGCTGTTCTTCGGCGGCCTGACCCTGCACTACTTCGCCATCGCGCTGACGATCGGTATCTGCTTCGGCATCTACTCGTCGGTGTTCGTGGCGGCTGCCGTGGCCATGTGGCTGGGCGTGAAGCGCGAAGACCTGATCAAGCCGGTGCGCGAGAAGGACGAAACCGACGGCGCGGTGGTGTAAGCGCCGCTGCGCAAGCAATGCCGCCTCCGGGCGGCATTTTCATTTGGAGGGCGCCGCATGGCCACCAAGAGCTCCCGTTTGCTGCTGCTGATGGACGCCCTGCGCGGCCACCGCCGCCCCGTCACCGCCGCGCAGCTGGCCGAGAAGACCGGGGTCTCCGAGCGCACCATCTACCGCGACCTGCAGGCGCTGGCCGAACTGGGCGCCCCGGTGCAGGGCGAGGCGGGCGTGGGCTACATGCTCAAGCCCGGGATGTTCCTGCCGCCGCTGATGTTCAATGCGGACGAGCTGGAAGCGCTGGTGCTGGGCGCGCGCTGGGTGGCGCGCCAGGGCGACACGGAGCTAGCCGCCGCCGCGCGCGGCGTGCTGGCCAAGGTGGCCACGGCTTCGCCGCAGGACCTGCGCGACCGCATCGCCGAAACCAGCCTGTGGACGCCGGTGTACCACACGCCGCTGCCGGAAGACTTCCTGGCGGCGGTGCGGCTGGCCATCCGGCGCGAGCGCAAGCTGCGCATCGCCTACCGCAGCGAGGCGGGACAGGACAGCGAGCGGGTGGTGTGGCCCTTCGCCCTGGCCTACCTGGACCAGTACCGCGTGCTGGCCGCCTGGTGCGAGCTGCGCGGCGGCTTCCGCCACTTCCGGGTCGACCGCATCGGCGCCGCGCACACACTCGATGAGGTGTATCCAACGCGCCGCCACGAACTGCTCAAGACCTGGCGCGCCGAAAAGGGCATCGCCGAGCCTCCTGACAGAATCTGACGCACGGCGCGGTTATATTGACGTTTTAACCACACACCCTGATGGAGAAACGCCATGCGCCTGTACCAGCATCCGATGTCGACCAATGCCCGCCGCGTCACACTCGCCGCCGCCCATGTCGGCGTGCCGCTCGAACTGGTGGAAGTGAATTTGATGAGCGAGGAAGCGCGCCGCCGCCTGGAGGAGCTCAACCCCAACAGCAAGGTTCCCGTGCTAGAGGACGACGGCTTCGTGCTGTGGGAATCGAACGCCATCATCCAGTACCTGTGCGAGAAGCGGGGCGGCCACCCGGCCTATCCGGCCGGGCTGCGCGAACGCGCGGACGTGAACCGCTGGCTGTTCTGGGGCGCGCAGCACTGGGCCCCGGCGGTGAGCACGCTGGCCTGGGAAACCTTCTTCAAGGGGGCGCTGGGGATCGGGGCAGCCGATCCCGCCATGGTCGCCAAGGGCGAAGCCGAGGTGGCGCGCTTCGCGGCCGTGCTGGATACGCACCTGGCCGGGCGCACCTGGGTCTGCGGCGACGGCGTGACCCTGGCCGACCTGGCGCTGGCCGCGCCGCTGATGTACAAGGACCAGGCCCGCCTGCCGCTGGCCAGCCACGCGCACCTGCTGGCCTGGTTTGCCCGCGTGCAGCAGCTGCCGGCCTGGCAGGCTACCGCTTAATGCTGCGCGGAATCCCGACTCACCGTGCGGCAACATTTTGTGAAATGTTGCAATGTCGATACATTTTACATTCCACAATCCGGCGGTGAGGCGGTTTGTTCCAAATCAAATACTTACGTTTCTGGCCCAAGAATTGCTTCAGTGCTCCGCCATAAATCTATAACCAAAACTGCGGAGAAACACCATGAAAGAACGCGGACTCGCCTGGAGCACCCTCCTGGCGGCGGGAAGCCTGTGTGCGGCGCTCAGCGCCCCGGCCCACAGCGCCATCATCACCTACAACTTCGAGGCCTATGACGACGGCGCGGTCGTCACCACGCTGCCAGGCGTCTCGCTCAGCAACGCAATGGTTCTGCGCTCGGGCATGAGCCTGAACGAGATCGGGTTCCCGCCGAAGTCCGGTGCGGCCGTGATCATCGACGACGGCGCACCGATTGCGCTGTCGTTCGCCAGCGGCGTGTATTCCGTGGCCGGCTACTTCAACTACACGAGCGGCCTGCGCCTGGACGCCTACGACAGCGCCGACCAGCTGCTGGGCACCGTGTTCTCCAGCTACCTGGCCAACCTGGCCGACGGCTCGGGCGACCCCGGCAGCCTGCCGAACGAGCTGCTCAGCTTCGGCACCGGCAGCCCCTTGATCGCCAAGGTCGTGCTCTCCGGTGACCCGGCCGGCTATTCCTTCACGCTCGACGACCTCACCATCGTCACCGCCGACCGCCAGGGCGTGCCCGAACCGGGCAGCTGGGCGCTGCTGGCGCTCGGCGCGGCCTGCCTGGTGGGCAGCCGCCTGCGCTGGCGGGGCTGAGCCACGCGGCATAGGCCGCGCCCCCGGCCGCAGCTCGCCGGGCCGCAGCGCGGTCGCCGCACCACTTTCCGATTTCTTTTTTTCGGTTTCCACTCACCGCGGGCGGTCTGCGTCCGCGTCCAGGAGGACTTATGGGTATCGTTTCGCGCATCCGCGGCACGGGGCTGCTGCTCGCCGCTCTGCTCGGCGGATCGGCCATCGCCGGCACACTGGGCAGCACCAGCCTGTCGCCGGACTCGGCTCGGGCCGGCCGGGCCACCACCGTCACCGCCACCGTGGTGATCACCGACCCCAACTACACCGCAGGCAGCGCCAACGTGCAGCGCCTGAAGGCCGACGGCAGCATCGCCGCCGTGGTAGGCAACCTGCATGACGACGGCTTGAACGGCGATGCGATGGCCAACGACCATCTGTACACGCTGACCTGGACCGTCAACGAGGCCAATGCGGACACGCTGCGCTACCAGGTCAGCGCCGCCTTCAAGAAGGAGCTCAAGCGCACCTTCTCGGCGCCGATGAGCCTGACCATCGAACCCACCACGCCCGCACCGCAGATCGTGAGTGCGACGCTGGCGCCAGGTTCGGTGTCGGCCGGGGTCGGCTTCACCGGTCTCGCCACCGCCCAGTTGGGCGGCCCCGCACCGACCAGCGTGGTGCTGGAGAAGATCGATGCCGCCGGCCGCGTGCTGGTCAGCCTCGGCGAACTGCGCGACAACGGCAGCAACGGCGACACCACCGCCGGCGACGGCCGCTACGCACTGCAGCTGCCGCTGCTGGAAGCGGCGCCAGGCGTGGCCCACTACCGCATTGCTGCAGCCTTCCCCGGCCTGCCGGCGCCGCTGTATTCCGGCGCGCTGGACATCAGCGTGCAGGGCGTGCCCACCGGCGTGACCCTGAGCACGCCGCAGAACGGCGCCTACCTGAACACCCCGGTGATCACGGTGGCGGGCACGGTGCAGGACCCGGGCGCCACGGTCAAGCTGAATGGCATCGCCACGCCAGTCAGCAACGGCAGCTTCTCGGCCTCGGTGCCGCTCAACGAAGGGCCGAACACCATCAACGCCGTGGCGACCAATGCCAACGGCAGCATCAGCACCGCCAACCTGCTGGTCACGCTGGACACCACCGCGCCCAAGGTCGAGATCTACACCCCGGCCGCGAACGGCAGCACGGCGTCCGACCTGGTCACCGTCAGCGGCATGGTCAACGACATCGTGGTCGGCACCGTCAATCCGCAGCAGGCCGTGGTCACCGTGAACGGCCAGGCGGCCGACGTGCTGAACCGTAGCTTCATCGCGCGCAACGTGCCGCTGCAGGTCGGCGCCAACACCGTGCAGGCGGTCGCCACCGACCGTGCCGGCAACCGCGCCACCACCACCATCAATGTCACCCGCACCGCCGCGGGCGGCGCGGGCCTGCGTGTCACGGGGGGCAACAACCAGAGCGGCGTCGTCAACAGCGTGCTGCCGCAGCCGCTCACCGTGGCGCTCACCGACGAGCAGGGTAACCCGAAGGCCAACGTGCCCGTGGTGTTCCGTGTCATCGCCCTCGATGGCGCACTCGGCACCACGGTCGCCGTCAGCGGCAACCAGAGCGCGCTGGCGGTGAACACCGACGCCAACGGCGTGGCCAAGGCCTACCTGCGCCTGGGCAGCCGCGCCGGTGCGGGCAACAACCTGGTCGAGGCCAGCGCCGCCGGCCTCGCCTCCACCGCCGACTTCGCCGCGTCCGGATCGCCGACACGCGCGGCGCTGATGGTGGTCGACTCCGGCAACAACCAGACCGGCACCGTCGGCCAGGCCCTGCCGTTCCCGCTGATCGCCATCGTCACCGACGCCAGCAACAACCGCCTGGCCAACGTGCCGGTCACCTTCGCCGTGACCGGCGGCGGCGGCGGCTTCGGCCCCAACCGCGACAGCACCTTCTCGACCACCAGCGATGCCGACGGCCGCGTGGCCGCCTCGCTGGTCCTGGGCCCGACCCAGGGCGTGAACAACAACGTGGTGGAAGCCAACTTCATCGGCAACACCGGCTACCCGGCCGCCTTCAGCGCCACCGCGCTGGTGCCGGGCGCGGCCAGCGAAACCAGCATCAGCGGCGTGGTGCTCGACAATTCCAACCGTCCGCTGCCGGGCGTGACCATGCGCCTGCTGCACATCACCCAGGGCAACCGCTCCAACATCCCGCAGGAGATGGCGACCGCCGTGCAGACCGACGCCCAGGGCCAGTTCGTGATGAAGCCGGTTCCGGTCGGCGTGTTCAAACTGATGACCGACGGCGGCACCACCACCCGTCCGGGCACCTGGCCGACCCTGGACTTCGACATGATCACCGTGCCGGGCCAGAACAACACGCTGGGCATGCCGATCTTCCTCCCCGAGCTGAACCCGACCAACCGGGTGTGCGTCAACGAGACCACCGGCGGCACCCTGACCCTGGCGGACGTCCCCGGCTTCGCCCTCACCATTGCGCCGGGCTCGGCGACCTTCCCGGGCGGCTCGCGCTCGGGCTGCGTGTCGGTCACTCCGGTCAACATGGACAAGGTGCCGATGGCGCCGGGCTTCGGCCAGCAGCCGCGGTTCGTGGTCACGATCCAGCCGGTCGGCACCCACTTCAGCCCGGCCGCGCGGATGACCATCCCGAACGTGGACGGCCTGCCGCCGCGCGCGGTCACCGAGATGTATTCGTATGACCACGACCTGGCGAGTTTTGTGGCCATCGGCAGCGCCACCGTCAGCGAGGACGGCGCCACCATCACCTCCGACGTCGGCGCCGGCGTGATCAAGGCCGGCTGGCACTGCGGCGGCAACCCCAACACCGCCGGCTCGGCCGGCACCTGTCCGACCTGCAAGAAGTGCCAGGGCGCCAGCTGCGTCAACGACAACGCCGGTACCTGCGACGACGGCCTGTACTGCACCTCGGCCGACGGCAACGCGCCCGGCGCCGACAAGTGCCTGGACGGCTCCTGCCAGGGCAAGGCGATCGGCATCCAGGACGTGGCCAACGGCACCCTGCAGGAATGGAACTTCACCGAGCTGCGCAACATCCTGAACGGCACCGCCGAAGCGTTCAAGTTCGCGCCCGGCTGCTCGATCCAGCCGCCCAGCTTCTCCGGCGCCATCACCATGGGCGCGGTATCGGCCTGCTGCGAAAAAGAGAAGAAGATGGCCACCCAGTTCAAGTACGGCGGCGGCCTGTCGTTCAACGGCATCGGCGCGCAGTGTCTGGTGCCGGGCCTGTCGTTCACCTTCCTCGGCGTGTTCGAGGGCGGGGTGCAGGTCGGCGTGGGCCTCGGCGGCGAGGTCACCGGCACCGGCTACGGCGGCGACTGCATCGGCTGCAAGTGGAAGGTGGAAGGCAACATCAAGGCGACGATCTCCGGCAGCGTCACCGTGGTCACCAAGATCGACCCCAGCATGATTCGCTTCGAAGGCGGCGTGAAGGGCACCGGCCAGGTCGGCGTGAGCTGCACCTGCGACGGCTGCAGCGGCAGCGGCTGCCTCGGTCCGATCACGGTGTACGGCACCGCGATCCTGGGCGGCTTCCTGTCCAAGGGCGGGGAAGTGGTCATTCCCGGCACCACCGTCTGCTACCCCTAATTCGTCTCAAGGAGAATTCCATGTTCCTGCAAGCTACCCTGCGCCTCGGCGCCCTGGCGCTGGCCCTGGCGGCCGGCGCCGCGTCCGCCCAGTCGACCGAAGCCATCACCGCGCACCTGCGCGCCCCCAACTACACCGGCCCGGCCGAGCGCGACGCCCTGCTGACCTTCCAGGGCACGCGCTACAACCCGCCGCTGGTGATCAGCGGCGCCGGCGGCGGCGACCCCGCCAGCATGCAGGCGCGCGCCGACGTCAAGGCACTGCGCGCCCTGATCGAGGCCAACGCCTCCGGCGACGTGAACAAGATCCTGGACCTGTGGACGCTCAAGGAGCGCCCCGAGATCCAGCGCCGCGCCGACCCGGAATCGGTGTCCAAGAACGCCAGCTACTACCGCAAGGTCGAGAAGACCGAGCTGTTCACGGCGGCCATGTACGGCGACTACCGGCTGCTGGTGGTGCGCCATTCCGGCCAGGCGATGTCGCCGCACTTCCGCGTCTATCCGTACATCGTGCGCAATGGCGACTACCAGATGACCAACGACCTGTCCGACGACCCGTTCTACGTGTACCTGCTGAACGCGTACGCCAAGAGCCTGTAACGGGCATCCCGTGAACCGAGGTCATTTCTAACAAGGCACAGTATGAAACCCTTCACTGCAAGCCGCCTCGCCCGCCTGGCCGCGGGCACCGTCCTGCTGGGCGGCCTGGCCGCCGGCGCGGCCGCGGCCGACCTGGACGAGAACTGCGTGGTCAGCGTCCTGAACCGCAACGTACAGGTCAAGGCCGACGGCAGCTGGGTGCTGCCCAACCTGCCCGCCAACTTCGGCGAGGTGCGCGCGCGCGCCACCTGCGTGCGCAGCGGCGTCACCACCTATGGCGAATCGAACACCTTCACCATCCCGGCCAACGGCTCGGTGAACATCCCGCCGATCCACATCGGGCCGACCACGCCGATCCCGACCAGCCTGGTCCTGTCGGCCTCCCCGACCGTGCTGACCACGCCCGGCGCCACCACCCAGCTGCGCGCCATGGCGACCTACAACAACGGCGGCAGCCAGACCGACGTGACCGGCAGCGGCACCAGCTTTTCCACCACCAATCCGGCCATCGCCACCGTCAGTGCGGGCGGGCTGGTGACGGCGGTGCGCAGCGGCACCGTGGTGCTGCTGGCAAACAACGAGGGCACCTCCGGGCTGCTGCAGCTGCGCGTGTCCCTGCAGGGCGCGGACAGCGACGGCGACGGCATTCCGGACGAAGAGGAACTGCGCCTCGGCATGAACCCGAACAACCCGGCCGACGGCCAGCTCGACGTGGACCATGACGGCCTCACCGCCGCCGAGGAATTCGCGGCCGGGTCCGACCCGCGCAACCCGGACAGCGACGGCGACGGCCTGAGCGACGGCGCCGAGGTCAAGTGCGGCCGCAGCGCCTGCACCAGCCCGCTCCTGGCCGACACCGACGGCGACGGCGTGCGCGACAAGCTGGAGCTGCAGACCGGCAGCGACCCGCTCAACGCGGCCAGCGTCAACTGGGGCGCGGCGATCGCAACGATGCGCGTGGCACCGGCCAACTTCACCCTGGTGGTGAACTCACTGACCGGCAGCGCCAGCGTGCAGCTGACCGTGACCGGCGTGCTGGTCGACGGCACCGAGGTCAACCTCACCAGCAGCGCGCGCCAGACCGCCTACGCCAGCAGCAATGTCACCAGCTGCAACTTCGGCGCGCCGGACGGCCGCGTGTACGCCAGCACCGCGGGCACCTGCGACATCACCGTCAGCAATAACGGCCACACGGCCGTGGCCCAGGGCATCGTGCAGGACTTCGCGCCCAACCAGCTCGGCTACATCACGATTCCGGGCTTTGCCAACGGCATCGCGGTCAGCGGCGACTACGCCTTCATCGCGGCCGGCAGCAGCGGCCTGCAGGTGGTCAGCCTGAGCGCCGACCGCCGCACGCCGGCGATCGTGGCCAGCCTGAACCTGTCGGCTAACGCGAACGACATCACCCTGGCGGGCAACATCGCCTACATCGCCACCACCGGCGGCCTGAAGGTGGTCGACGTGGCCACCCCGACCGTACCGCGCCTGCTCGGCACCTTCAGCGGGGTCGGCAACGCAATGGGTGTCAAGGTGCGCGGCACCACGGCCTATGTGGCCGCGGGCAGCACCCTGTACATCGTCAGCGTGGCCAATCCGGGCGCGATGATCCAGGCCGGCAGCATCGGCCTGTCCGGCCAGGCCTGGAACCTGGACGTGGACACCAGCCGCAACCTGGCCGCCGTCGGCATGGGCTATGGCGGGCTGGCGCTGGTCGACATCTCCAACCTGTCGGCCCCGGTGCTGCGTGGCACCGCCCAGACCGGCGATGCGCGCGGCGTGGCCCTGCGCGGCAACCTGGCGATCGTGGCCGACTACAGCAACTCGATGACCTCGGTGGACATCGCCAACCTGGCGGCGCCCCAGATCCTGTCGCGCACCCAGCAGTCGCTGGGCGGCCTGCTGCAGAACGTGATCCTGTCCGGGAACTTCGCGCTCGGCGCCGACGTGGTGTTCGTGAACGGCGTGCCGATCGTCGACATCTCCAACCCGGCCGCGCTGCAGCCGCGCACCATCCTGAACTTCCCGGCGCGCGACGACAACGGCATGGGCATCGCCGCCGATGACAGCTTCATCTACCTGGTGACCGAGCACAGCAGCCTGCAGCGCGGTGGCAGCAGCGGCGACAGCCGCCTGTACATCGGCCAGTACCAGCCGCGCGTGGACCTGGCCGGGGTGGCGCCGACCGCGGCGATCTCGCTGCCGGCCGAAGGCACCCAGGTGTACGAGGGCGCGCCGCTGACGGTGGTGGCGGAGGCGCAGGACGACATCACGGTGGCCGCGGTGCGCTTCCTGGTCAACAACCAGACCGTGTTCACCAGCACCGCCGCGCCGTACCAGTACACCTTCACGGTGCCGAACGGCGTCTCGTCCCTGACGCTGGGCGCGGTGGCCCGCGACCTGGGCGGCAACGAAGGGGCGGCTGCGCCGGTGACGGTCAAGGTCGCACCCGACCCGCTGACCACGGTGATCGGCCGGGTGATCGACGTCGGCGGCCTGCCGCAGGCGGGCGCCACGGTGACCGCACCGGGTGGACGCACTGCCACCACCGATGCGGACGGCCGTTTCCAGATCGTCGGCGTGCCGACCGTGCTGGGCAACCTGGTGCTGCAGGCCAGCCTGACCGGCGGCGACGGCCTGGTGCGCACCGGCGCCTCCGGCGCCACCGCGCCAGTGCTGGCGGGCACCACCGATGTCGGCAGCATCACGCTGATCGAGGCGCGCTGGGAGGATAACTTCGGCACCCTGTGGACCACCTGCGACGACTGCAACACCACCCGCACGCTGCCGTTCACCTTCCCGTTCTACGGCCAGCCGCAGACCACCGCCTACGTCGGCACCAATGGCTACATCACCTTCGGCAGCGGCGACAGCACCTACACCGAAAGCGTGCCTGCGTTCAACAATCGGCCGCGCATTGCCGCCTTCTTCGACGACCTGATCGGCGGCGGCGGGGTGCTGATCAACGACACCCTGCCGGACCGCTTCGTGGTCACCTACGACCGCACCCGCCAGTACTCGCAGGGCGGCAGCAACACGCTGCAGATCCAGCTGTTCAAGGACGGCCGCATCATGTTCGGCTTCAAGGGCATCACCGCGCTCACCTCGGGCAGCATCACCGGCCTGACCCCAGGGCCGAACGCGCCGTTCCAGCAGGTCGACTTCAGTGCCACGCCGAGCCTGGAGCTGGCGGCGCAGACCGCGATCTACGAGTATTTCACCTCGACCAGCCTGTTCGACCTGGACTACGCCTTCATCGTGTTCACGCCGACCGCCGCCGGCGGCTACAGCGTGCGCACGGTGCTGGCGCCCGTGACGGCGCCGGTGGCGACCCTGGTGGGTGCCCCAGCGGGCAGCTCTGGGCCGACCATGCTGCGCGCCGCGATGGCCACCACCACCTCGGTGTCCGCCAGCACCCTGGCCAATGCCGAGGTGCGGGTGCGCTCGTCCACCAACCCGGCCTGGGCCGGCATGGTGAACACCGATGCGCAAGGTGCGTTCAGCCTGTACGGCGTGCCGCCAGGCGGCGTCACCATCGAAGTGTGGCGCAGCGGCGTGCTGGTGGCGCGCGGCGCCGCCGTCTCCACCGGCAAGCTGACCGAGGCCGAACTGCTCCAGGCCCAGCTGGCGGCGCCGGTGGCCCAGCCAAAGTCGGGAGCCGGGCAATGAGCCGGCTGCTGCGGGTAAGTGCCTTGCTGGGCCTGGCCGCCGCGGGCGGCTGGGCGCTGGCCCAGGTCGATGCCTCCCTGGGCACCGGCGGCATCGGACGCGAGATCGCCGTCGAGCGCCATTTGCAGGATGACGAGGAGTTCCGCGTTCCGCTGGCGGCCCTGATCGAGCACGGGCGCAAGCTGTTTGCCGCCAACTGGACCGGGACCGAGGGCGGCGGACGCCCGCTCACCAAGGGCAACGGGCGGGCGCTGTCCGACCCAGCCTCGCCGCTGGTGGGCATGCGCTCGATGAACCGGATTTCCGGTCCGGACTCGAATTCCTGCGCGGGCTGCCACAACCAGCCGTTCGGCCAGGCCGGCGGCAGCGGGGACTTCGTCGCCAACGTGTTCGTGCAGGGGCAGCGCTTCGACTTTGCCACCTTCGACCGCGGCGACAGCGTGCCCACGCGCGGCGCGCTGGACGAGGCGGGCAAGCCGGTGACGCTGGCCTCGATCGCCAACTCGCGCCACACGCCGGGCATGTTCGGCGGCGGTTACATCGAGATGCTGGCGCGCGAGATCACGGTCGAGCTGCAGCGCATCCGCGATGGCATGAAGCGCGGCGAAACGCGGGTGCTGCTGGCCAAGGGCATCGACTTCGGCAAGCTGACCCGCCGCGCGGACGGGCTCTGGGACGTCAGCCAGGTCAAGGGCCTGCCGCGCCTGTCGCTGCTGACCGCCACGCCGATCGATCCGCCGACGCTGGTGGTGCGGCCGTGGCACCAGGCCGGCAATTCGGTGTCCCTGCGCGACTTCACCAACACCTCGTACAACCACCACCACGGGATCCAGACCACGGAGCGCTTCGGCGCCAACGTGGATGCGGATGGCGACGGCTTTGTCAACGAGATGACGCGCGCCGACGTGACCGCGGTGGCGGTGTTCCAGGCCACCATGGCGGTGCCGGGGCAGGTGGTGCCGAACGACGTGAAGGTAGAGAAGGCGATCCTGCACGGGCAGCAGAAGTTCAACGAGTTTCGCTGCGCGTCCTGCCACATCCCGTCCCTGCCGCTGTCGAAGCAGGGCTGGACCTACACCGAGCCGAACCCGTTCAACCCGAACGGCAACGCACGCGTGGGCGACATCCGCACGCTCAAGCTGGACCTGAACGACCCGGCCCTGCCGCAGCCGCGCCTGACCCCGGCCACGCCGAACGACGAGCAGCTGATGGTGCCGGCCTACACCGACTTCCAGCTGCACGACATCTGCGACCCCAAGGATCCGGCGCCGCCGGAAAGCCTGGACATGAACTGGCCCGTGTGGGCGCCCAAGTTCCTGGACGGGAACCGGCGCTTCCTGACGCGGCGGCTGTGGGGCATCGCGAATTCGGGGCCGTACTTCCACCACGGGATGTTCAGCACCATGCGCGAAGCGGTGCTGGCGCACCATGGCGAGGCGGAGGAATCGCGCAAGGCCTTCGTGGGCGGCAGCGACTATGACCGCGACGCGCTGATCGAGTTCCTGAAGTCGCTGCAGGTGCTGCCACCGGGCACGCGTGCGCTGGTGGTGGACGAGAACTTCCAGCCGAAGCGCTGGGGCACCACGAGCACGGCGGCGGTCAGCAACCCGGCTGTTTCAGCGAAAAATGGGGGCAAAACGGCCGCTTTGCCGCGTTGAGCGCGAATTCTTCCGAGTTGTGTGCGTTATCTAACGGAAGAGGGCGCATTGATAACCTACTATGGACTCGTCTCTTTCAGGACATCCCTAGTTTTGGACTTCAGCCCGCTCCCCCAGCGGGCTTTTTTTTTGGCGCTGTCACCGTTAAGTGTGGAACCTGCAGGTAACGCGCGTGTCGAACCAAGTATCTCGTCAGGAGGCTTGGTCATGCGAAAGTCTGATTTCGAAGTCTGGCTAGAGGGATTCAAACGACTAACTCGCACTCAGCGAGCGCACGTGCTGGCTCTCATGCGCGCCGCCGAGCCACCACCCGCAGCGCAGCTCTTAGAGGACGCGGGTGCTCCGGTACTCGCGTGCCCGGCCTGCCGCGGCCACCACCTCCATCGCCACGGTCACAAGTCGCAACTGCAGAGGTATCGCTGCGTCGACTGTGGCCGCACCTTCAATTCACTCACCGGCACACCCATGGCCAGGCTCAGATTGAAGGACAACTGGCTGGCGTACTGCAAAGCCCTGCTCAGATCCGATACCGTTCGGCGCGCAGCGGTGCGGGTAGGCGTTCACAAGAACACAGCATTCCGCTGGCGCCACCGCTTTCTCACCCTACCCAAGACGGACCGGCCGTTTCCACTGCACGGAATTGCAGAGGCCGACGAGCTATTTCTACGCGAGTCGGAAAAAGGCGCGCGCCACCTGGAGCGACCACCCCGCAAACGCGGGGGCGCAGCGACGAAGCGCGGCATTTCGCGCGAGCAGGTGTGCATCGTTGTCGCCCGCGATCGAGCTGGCCAGACTGTCGATTTCATTGCTGGGAAAGGTCCGGTTACCAAGCTTCAACTGCACCGTGGGCTCGCACCGATCCTCGCACCGGATGCATTGCTGGTGACCGACGCCAATGCCTCCTACCGGTACTTCGCCCAGGAACGCGGCTTTATGCACCAGTGGGTGAATCTCAAGGCAGGCGAGCGGGTCAAGGGCGCAGTCCACATCCAAAATGTGAACGCCTATCACAGCCGATTTCGGGGATGGCTCAGCAACTTTCACGGGGTCGCGACTCACTACCTGTCTAACTATCTGGGCTGGCGGTGGGCGCTCGATAAAAGTCGTATCGATGACCCCGCCGTCCTGTTACGAGCGACTGTCGGAGCGTTCTCCCACACTTAACGGTGACAGAGCCTTTTTTTTTGTCTCAGCGCAGAACCTGCGCCAACTTTCGACTGCCTGCCGAGTGGAAAGCAGCAGCGTAGTGGCGCCGCCCAGAATAAGGGTCGGGCGGTCATCGGCAAGTGGTCCCAAGTCTTGAGCGGAGAGCAGCAGTGTCACCGCAGTGATTTTCAGACCAGAACAGGCGCCAACCGTAGCAAGCAATGTTCTCACGGTTTCACCAGTGTCCGGCCATCGTTTGAAGCATGCTGCGGCCACCACGATCGTCAGAAAAACAAAGACCGCGAAATACGCGGCCATGCTTCCAAACGAGGGCAGGGCGACGAGTATGGCCGACCTCATGGTGACTTCGCTGTGACGAAACCGATCCAGCTGCCCAGGGCTAGCCCGGCCAGCAGGCCGGGAACGCCGAAAACGCTGCCGAGTGCGCCTCCGCCGACTGCCGATACGAAGACGGAGTCGAACCGGGAGAAATCCGCACGCGGCTCGGCATTGCAACGGTCAAGCGAGACGCTTTTCCTGACAGGCTTGACTTTGACGTTCATCTCCCCTCCTGCATAGAGTAGAAAAACAGCTTCCTACTTCGCGAGCGGGTCGTCAAGCCGGCACAATTGATCGCATCCAAAACGAAGCGTGCCGTTTTCTGATCCCTTGGTGCTGGACAGTCAGAGCAGGGCGGCGGTGAGGGAGCGCACTTCGTCGGCGGACTCGGCCAGAATGCTGGCGAGGGTGCCTTCGCCGACCACGAAGTCGATGGTCGCTGCCGACTGCGGGCCAGCCGCGCCGGGGCGCTCATGCAGGGGCGAGGCGACCGGGGCCAGGTCGTTGGCCAGCATCAGGGTGTCGCCCAGGGTTTCCGGGGGCAGGGCGCGCATGCCGTTCCACAGCGCCTCCACGGCCTCCAGCACCGCGGCGGGCACCCCGAGTTTCAGCAGCACGGCGCGGCCGATCTCGATCTCGCCGTGCTCGATCCATTCCTCCGGATCCCCGTCCAGCAGGCCCGGGAATTCCTCCACGCGCGACAGCAGGTAGAACGCACCCACCTCGTGCACGATGCCTGCGAACAGGGCCGTCTCCGGGTCCACCTGCGCCACCTTGCGGGCAATGACCTGGGCCAGTGCCGCCACATGGGCCGAGTGCTGCCACAGCTGGTCGGCCTTGGCGCGCAGGGCCGGGTTGGCAATCTTGCTGTCCAGCTGCCGCACCACCACGGCCGCGACCAGCGCGCCCAGGGTGCGGAAGCCCACCCGTTGCACCGCGCTGCGCACGCTGGTCACTTCGTTGCCGGCCCGGTTGTAGGCCACCGAATTGGCCAGCGCTACGGTGCGCGCGGCCAGCACCGGCTCAGCCTGCACCAGGCGGGCGGCGGCCTCGATGTGGCAATCGGGATCGTTCAGTGCGCGCTGCAGGGTGAGCGAGGCTTCGACGCTGGTCGGAAAGGCCAGTTCGCCCCGCGCAGCCTGCGCGGCAATCTGCTTGAATACGTCGGGTCTATCCATACGGAAATTATAAACCCGGTTCCATGCTCAAAAACCGGGCAATTGGTGCTGCACGGCATTATTTTTGGCTGGGCGGCACGGCTTCCCCCATAGCGGGGGCCTATGGCCGTGCGGCGTCAGCCGGCGCTGAAGATGGCGTCGTAGCCGTCCTGCGGGCCGTCCGCATCGCTGAGCTCGTCTTCGAGCCCGATGTCGGTCAGTTCCTCCACCGCGTTCATGAAGTTGTTGGGGCGGGCCGCGCCGATCAGGCGGTAGATCTCGCCCGCCTCGTTGCGCAGGCCGATCAGCATCTTCTCCTGGCGGACCTCGGCTTCGGGCGCCGCGTCGAGCAGGATGTTGGCGACGATCTGGCGGTCGTACTTGGCTGGTTTCTTACCTTCGAGCAGGACGGTTTTCAATGGTTTTCCTCTTTTTCTTCATCGGGGTGGGGTGTGTGGGCCAACTGCTCCTTCATGCGCGCCAGGGTCGTTTCGAGTGCCGCATAGTCGGCCTCGGTGTACGACGCGAACAGGCGCTTGCCGTCCGCGACCACTTTCGGGAACACGTCGTGGAACACCGCGTCGCCGGCCGGCGTCAGGCGCACGAAGAACGAGCGCTTGTCGTCGCTGCTCTGCGTGCGCGCCACCAGGCCCTTGGCTTCCAGGCGCTCGATCACGCCGGTCAGCGTGCCCTTGGTGATCAGGGTCTTCTCGCCCAGCTCCTTGTAGCTCATGCCGGGCGTGTTGCCGAGGGTGGCGATGATGTCGAACTGCGCGTGGGTCAGGCCACTGCGCCGCACCGACACGCCCGAAAAGCGTTCGAAGCCCTGCATGCACTCGGCCAGCAGGCGGACACTTTTTAAGTACCGTTCACCCATAGTTCACAGATTATAGCGGTCCACGCCATTTTGCTGCCGGTGATACCATTGCCGGTCTTGCCAGACGCGTCAGCGCGGCGATCCTTCAACATCAAAGCGACATCCGAAAGCCAGTTCATGACCCAGCACCTGCGCGGCATCCTCGCCCTCCTGCTCGTGACCATTGTGTGGGGCACCACCTTCCCGGCGATGAAGGACCTGACCGTCCACTTCTCGGCGGCGTGGATCGTGTTCGTGCGCTTTGCCATCGCCAGCGTGCTGCTGCTGCCGTTCCTGGTGCGGGGCACGCGGCGCGACATCGTCAACGGCGCGGTGCTCGGACTGCTGCTGTACCTGTGTTATGCCCTCCAGGTCGAGGGGCTGGCCCTGACCAGCTCCAACCGCAACGCCTTCATCACGGGCCTGAACTGCGTGTTCGTGCCGCTGATCGGCGTGTTCCTCGGGCGCGGCGTGGAAAAGCGCATCGTGCTGGCGCTGGTGCTCTCGGTGCTGGGGCTTGCGGCCCTGTGCTGGGACGGCGGGCGCTGGACCTTCGGCGATACCCTGTCGCTGGCTTGCGCGGTCAGCTACGGGTTCTACATCCGCATGATGGCCACCCGCACGCAGCAGGCCACCAGCCTGATGACGCTGACCGCCGCGCAGATCGTGACGGTGTGCGTGTGCGCGGCCGTGTGGCTGCTGCTGCACGAAGTGCCGCGCACCCCGGTCGACCTGCCTAATGACTACAACGACTACTGGGAATACATCGGCCGCAGCCTCGCGCAGCACTGGCTCAACTTCGCCTGGCTGGGCGTGATCTGCACCGCGGCCATCATCTCGCTGCAAAGCTGGGGCCAGCGCCACACCACGGCCAACGAGGCGGCCGTGATGTACGCCTTCGAGCCGGGAGCGGCCGCCGTCTTCGGCTACTTCTGGATCAACGAGACCCTGACGGCCCGCGGCTGGCTCGGCGCGGCCCTGCTGATCTCCGGTATGATAGTCAGCCAATGGAATACCGAGAGCCGTCCAGCGGCCAGCCTCGCTCCCGAATGAGCCTTCCTTCCCATCCCTGTTGACGACCGTGCGGCCTGACGATATCGCGCTGCTGGCGCAGGAACGTCCGCTGCGTGTCCTGCTCGTGCATGCCGGCGAGGCGGATGCGCTGACCTGGTCCGGCGTGTACCAGCCCTTGCGCATGGCGGCCAAGCTGCTCGGGCCCGAGCGGCTGCACGTGGACGTGCGCAGTCCCGACAAATTCGCCGCCGACGCCCCGCGCCATCACTGGCACCTGGTGCTGCTGGTGGCCGACGAGGCGCAGGCCGCGCTGCGCCCCCCGCAGCTGCGCGCCATCGTGGACCGCTGCCGCGCCGCGCCGTTCTGGGGTGGCGTGGGTGCGGGCGTGCTGTGGCTGGCCGACAGCGGCGCCTTGAATGGCGCGCGCACCGCGCTGCCCTGGTCCCTCTACGCGGACGTGGACACCGTGGCCGATCACGCGATCTTCACGCCGCACCTGTTCGAGGTGGATGGCCACCGGCTGACATGCTGCGGCGGCGCCGCGTCGATCGATTTTGCGTTGACCCTGGTGGAGTCGCTGTTCGGCGCGGGCGTGCAGGCGCAGATCAAGGAGGCCTTGTGCGTGGACCGTGTGCGCGGCCCGCAGGAGCGCCAGCGGGTGGCGCTGCAGGCCCGCTTCGGCACCCTGCAGCCGAAGCTGACGGAGGCCGTGACGCTGATGGAAGCGAACATCGAAGAGCCCTTGTCGACCGACGACATCGCGCAGCTGGTCGGCATTTCGCGGCGGCAGCTGGAGCGGCTGTTCAAGCAGTACCTCGATTCGCTGCCCTCGCGCTACTACCTCGAACTGCGCCTCAAGCGCGCCCGCCAGCTGCTGCGCGACACCAGCCACTCGATCGTGCAGGTCGGCCTGATGTGCGGCTTCTCCTCCGGCTCCCACTTCTCCACCGCCTTCGGCCAGCTGTTCGGCAACACCCCCCGCGAAGAGCGCCAGCGCAAGCTCGCCGGCCAGTAACGCCGCGCGCCCGAGCCGATTCCTACCCCTCTACGCCGGGGTACGTCCCCAAGTGTTTCGGCGGGGCGGCTGGCGTCACATTTCGGCGCCCTTTGCGGCGGACGCGCTATGTGCGGGCTGTGGGAAAGATCCGGAGCGGCGGGGCGGAAAGCGGGAAAGAGGGGTAGGAAGCAGAACCGCGTCCGTGGCGGCACGTTCTACGCGGTTCGGCTTGGCTGGCGGGTCAGGTGGCGGGCGGGATGTCAAGCATCGAGGTGAAGACCTGCTTGCCCAGGCTGCGGGCGGTTTCCGCCATCAGGTCGGCGCCGGACGAGGCGCCGCCGATGCGCAGGACGGCGTCGCAGCGGGACAGCAGGCGCTGGGCGTGGGGATGGAACAAGGCGTCGTAGATGGCGTCGCCGTCGGCGCGCGAACCGGCCAGGCGCACGGTCGGCAGGGCGAGCCATTCGCCCAGAACGGGCAGGTGTCCGGCCTCGTACAGCGGCAGCACGCAGGCCTCCATGGCCTCGACATTGCGCGCGATGAGGGCGGGATCGCCGCCGGTGCCGGAGCGGTATGGGCCGGCAATCAGGATCATCATCGCGCGCGGGGCGAACAGGTGCTGGGCGGCGTACTGCAGCAGCAGCACCGTCTTCCCATCGACGATGCCGCTGCCGATCATGCCCAGCGCCGCGTCGATCCCCAACTCCAGCACGTCCAGGTCTTCGCCTTCCTCCGCGATGCCGCCGCCCGCGCTCACGCGGTCCTGTGCCTCGTACTCGGCCACGAAGAAGTGCAGCCGCTCGGTCACGCTGCCGGGGCTCATGAACAAGTCCCACAGCCGCCGCACCGCGCCCACCCGGTAGCCCGTCTCCTCCTCGACTTCCGCCCGGATGCGCTCCTCGGGCGCGGCTCCGTCGAGCAGCCCCGCCGCGGTCTCGATCAGGTACCCGTCATGCCCGTTCACCCACGCGGGCAGACGGAACTGGCGCGTCAGCACCACGCTGCGCCGCGCGCGGTTGTACAGCAGCAGGGTGGCCCCATTGCCCCGGTCATAGGTCTCGCGCGTCTGCTCCACACGCACCCCGTCGCGGCCGGGCAGGGCGAAGGTCGTCTTCTTCAACACGCCCCAGTCATCCGACAGCAGTTCCACATTCCTGATCTCTACCAAAGCTTTCACGAAATCTCCAATTCATGCAATTTCGTGTAAACTATCGTGCATGATCGTGCAATGTCAAGGACAACCCGCATGCTGACCCGCCAGCGCAAGCAGCACCTCCTCGACCTCCTCAAGCGCGACGGCCGCCTGGTCGCCCGCCAGCTGAGCGAGGAATTGAACGTCTCCGAGGACACCATCCGCCGCGACCTGCGCGAGATGGCGCGCGACGGCCTGCTCCAGCGCGTGCACGGCGGCGCACTGCCCGCCAGCCCGGCGCTCGGCAACTTCACCGCACGCCAGGACATCGCCACCGATGACAAAGCCGCCATCGGCCGCGCCGCCGCTGCCATGGTCCAGCCGGGGCAGGTGATCTTCGTGGACGGCGGCACCACCTGCGCCCAGCTGGTGCGGGCCCTGCCGCGCCACCTGCAGGCCACCGTGGTCACCCACAGCCCGTCCATCGCCATGGAGCTGATGGGCCATCCGGCCATCGAGGTCGTGATGCTGGGCGGCCGCCTGTTCCGCCACTCGATGGTCAACGTGGGCGCCGGCACCATCGAGCAGATCGCGCAGATCCGCGCCGACACTTACTTCATGGGCGTCACCAGCGTGCACCCGGACACCGGCCTGTCCACCGGCGATTACGAAGAAGCGTGCGTGAAGCGCGCCCTGTGCCGCGCCGCCGCCGAGACTATCGTGCTGGCCTCCTCCGAAAAACTGGGCACCGCCGCGCCCTACAAGGTGGTAGGCCTGCAGGATGTCAGCGGCATCGTGCTTCCCGCCGGCGCCCCGGACGAGCTCACCCAGCCATTGCACGACCGCGGGCTTGCGTTGACCTTCGCGGAGGCATAAATCCGCGGGCATGCACGTTCGACAACACGTGCAAAACTGAAAATGCCTGTCGCCATTTCAAAAGAATCCCGCAGATGCGTTTCCTATAATGGCCCGACCATTGATCAACCTGAAATGGATGAGGAAGCCCCATGACCGCAATGCTCGATTCCAGCGCCACCACCCGCCCTGTCTCCCGGCAGACTTTCGACGAAGTCATCGTCCCCACCTATGCGCCGGCGGCCATGATCCTCGTGCGCGGCAAGGGCCTCGAGCTGTGGGACCAGGACGACAAGCGCTACCTGGACTTCACCAGCGGGATCGCGGTCTCCGCCCTGGGCCACTGCCCGGACGCCGTGGTGCACGCGCTGACCGAGCAGGCCCACAAGGTCTGGCACCTCTCCAACGCCTACACCAATGAGCAGGTGCTGCGCCTCGGCCTCGCCCTGACCGAAGCCACCTTCGCCGACCGCGCCTTCTTCTGCAACTCCGGCGCGGAAGCCAACGAAGCAGCCCTCAAGCTGGCCCGCAAGTACGGCCACGAGAAATTCGGCGCCCACAAGTCGCGCATCGTGTCCTGCCTGTCCTCGTTCCACGGCCGCACCCTGTTTACCGTGTCCGTCGGCGGCCAGCCGAAGTACACCGAAGGCTTCGAGCCGCTGCCGCCGAACATCGACCATATCAAGTACAACGACATCGAATCCGCGCGCGCCGCGATCGGTGACGACGTCTGCGCCGTGATCGTGGAGCCGATCCAGGGCGAGGGCGGCGTGATCCCGGGCGACACCGCCTTCCTGAAGGAGCTGCGCGCGCTGTGCGACAAGACCGGCGCCCTGCTGATCTTCGACGAAGTGCAATCCGGCGTGGGCCGCACCGGCGCCCTGTACGCCTACATGAACCATGGCGTGACCCCGGACATCCTGACCTCGGCGAAAGCACTGGGCAACGGCTACCCGATCGGCGCCATGCTGACCACCAACGACATCGCCAAGCATTTCGGCGTCGGCTCGCACGGCACCACCTACGGCGGCAACCCGCTGGCGGCTACCGTCGCGCTGAAGGTCATCGAGACCGTGAACCAGCCGGCCTTCCTGGCCCGCGTGCGTGAAGCGGCCGACAAGATCGTCGCCAACCTGCGCAAGCTGAAGGCCGACTACCCCGAGGTATTCGGCGAGCCGCGCAACGCCGGCCTGCTGATTGGCCTGCCCCTGGCCGATGCCTACAAGGGCCGCGCCAAGGACTTCACCAAGGCGGCTGAAGCCCTCGGCCTGATGCTGCTGGTGGCCGGCCCGGACGTGATCCGCATGGCCCCCGCGCTGGTGGTGACCGACGAGCAGATCGCCGAAGCCGACGCGCTGCTGCGCAAGGCCATCGACGCGGTGCTGGCCCCGGCCTCCGCCAAGTAAGCGGGCTTCCGGTGGGCCTGGCGGCATGCGCTGCCGGTCGGCCCGGCGGCCTGCAATGCCGGGTGG
>NZ_SPVF01000039.1 GCF_004614185.1 Zemynaea arenosa
GTCGCAGCCTTCCACGGTGCGCAGCAAAGCCTGGCGGCGCGCCGCATCGTCCGTTTCGCCGAGCGCCACCTGGGCCTGGGCGCGAATCGCGGCGATCGGCGTGCGCAGCTCGTGCGCGGCGTCGGCGGTGAAGCGGCGCTCATTGCCGATCAGGCTTGCGATGCGGCTGAACAGGCCGTTCAGGGCCGTGACCATGGGCCGCATCTCCAGCGGCAGGCCGGCCTCCGGCAGTGGTTCCAGCGCATCCGGGCGGCGCACGACCAGCCGCTCGCCGAGGCGGTGCAGCGGGCGCAGACCGTAGCGCACCGCCCACCATACGGCGGCGGCCAACAGCGGCAGCACGACCACCAGCGGCCACAGGACACTGCGCAGCACCGCGACCAGGATCTCGCGGCGCGCGTCCAGCCGTTCGCCCACGTAGACCTGCACATCGCGCTCGGCGCCGCGCGCGGCAAACACGCGCCAGTCGGCACCATCCAGGTGCACTGTGGTGAAGCCGCGCGCCTGGCCGCGCACCGGGTCGAGCAGCGGCGCCACCGGGGCATTGGCGGAGCGGACCACCAGACGGCCCTCGTGGAACACCTGGAAGGTCACGCGCGGTGCATAGCGGTGCAGGGAGGGCGTCTCGACGCGGTGGCCGTCCTCGCCCAACTCGCCGGCCTGCTGCACCACCAGCAACGCCGCCGCCTGCGCGAGATGGCTGTCCAGTAGCTCGTCGAGTTCGTGGCGGCTGTCGCTCCAGGTGGCGGCCAGTGCCAGAAGCCAGGCGACGCTGACCATGCCCAGCACGAGCCAGACCAGGCGCCGCTGCAGCGACGGCGCCCTCATGCGCCGTCCTCGCGCGGCAGCATGTAGCCGATTCCGCGGACGGTGCGGATCAGGCCCGCGCCCAGTTTGCGGCGCAGGTTGTGGACGTGGACTTCCACCGCGTTGCTGTCGACCTCCTGGCCCCAGCTGTAGAGGTGCTGTTCCAATTGGTCGCGGGTGAGGACGCGGCCTGCGTTCAGAAGGAAGGTGTGCAGCAGGTCGAATTCGCGCGCAGAGAGTGTGACCGGCGCCCCGGCCTGGCGCAGCTGGCGGGCGGCGGGGTCCAGCTCCAGGTCCTGGAAGCGCAGCGTCTCCTGCACCTGGCCATGGGCGCGCCGCACCAGGGCGCGCAGGCGGGCCGCGAGTTCGTCCAGGTCCACCGGCTTGACCACGTATTCGTCGGCGCCAGCGTCCAGGCCGCGGATGCGGTCGGGGATGGCGTCGCGCGCAGTGAGGACCAGCACGGGCACCGTCACGCCGGCGCGGCGCACGGCGGCCAGGACCTCCATGCCGTCCTTGTGGGGCAATCCCAGGTCGAGCACGGCGGCGGCGTAGGGCTGGGCGCGCAGTTCGCTTTCGGCGGCGTCCCCGCTGCGCACCCAGTCCACCTGGTAGCCGCGCTGGCGCAGCCCGGCGCGCAGGCCGTCGCCAAGCAGGGCATCATCTTCCGCGAGCAGGATCCGCATGGGGCTATTGTCGCACGGTGCGCGGCTCAGTCGTCGTCATCGCCGTGATGGCGCTGGGTGGCGGCGGGGTGGCCATCGGCCAGGGCCGCGGGCGCATGCTGCCACTGCCACCACCAGAAGCCCAGCACGCAGGCCAGGACCAAGGCGCCCACCGCGCGGCGCGGCGTGCCGATGCCGTCGGCGGCAGGCACGGGCTTGCGGCCGTGGAGCATGGCGCCGACCAGGTTTTCGCGATGCAGCCAGCTGCTGGCCAGCACGGCGAGCACGTGGACGATCACGAGGGCAAGCAGGCCGCTGGCGATGGCCTCGTGCAGCTCTTCGGTCCATTCGCCGCCGATGTCGTTGTAGTTGGCCCAGCCACTGGCCACCAGCACCAGCATGCCGCCGAGCAGCGCCAGGATGGCCAGCGCACCGGCGGGGTTATGGCCAGTGTGGTGGTCGGGATGGCGCGACACCAGCGAGCGCAGGTAGCGCAGGGCGGCGCCCGGTCCCCGCACGAAGCTGGCGAAGCGCGCGTGGCGGGTGCCGGCCAGGCCCCAGAGCAGGCGGAAGACCACCAGCCCGGCCATCGTGTAGCCGAGCGTGACGTGGACCAGCCGCAGAGTTTCGCTCTCGGCGGTGAGCCAGGCGCCGGCGAAGCACAGCACCAGCAGCCAGTGGACGATGCGGACCGGGGCGTCCCAGACCAGGATGCGGCGGGCGGCCGGTTGGGCGGCCGGCGCGCCGGCTGCCGCGGCGGCGTCAGCGCGGGATGTGGACATCGTGTTCATCGAAAACTCCTTGAGGGGCTTGGGTATGACAGGCCGCGCAGTTGGCGGGGCTTTTCACCTTCGGCAGTTGCCAGGTGCGCGGCGCGATCTCGTCGTGCTTGCGCTGGAACCAGGCGCTGCGCGTGATGCGGTCGTCCGGGGGAGCCTGCTGGGCGCGGCGGCCGGTGGCGGCGTACTGGTCCAGCCAGGCGGACAACTGGCGCACCGCCGCCGGGTCGAGCGAGGCATCGGTGCCGAAGTGGTTCGGCAGATTCTGCATCAGGCGGCGCCAGCTGGCGGCCGGCAGGGCGCCCGGCGGGTAGGCGACGTGGCAGGCGGCACATTCCTGCTGGTAGAGCGGATTGGACGGCACGCGCACGCCATCCCGGGCCTGGCCTGCCAGCGGAAGCAGCAGGGGGGACAGCAGGGCGGCGCGCCATGCGAGGGTAGCGGACATGATCGGGCTCCCGTCACTTGAGGGTCAGCAGCCAGGCCAGCACGTCGGCCTTTTCCGCCGCGGTGCATTCGCGGCCGATGACATCCTTGCAGTTGCGGCGGAACCACTTGTCGGCCTTGGCGGCCTCAGTGAAGCGCTGCGGGCTGAAGGCGGGCGCCAGGGGCGAGATCGACTTGCCGGTGGCGGCGTGCTCGCCGGCGCTGACCGGCCGCGCGCCGTGGCACGAGGCGCAGGCCCACTGCTGGCCGTGACGGTTAACGAAGAACTGGCGGCCGCGTTCGGGATCGGCGGGGGCGCCGGCCTGGGCGGTATAGCTAGCCAGCAGTTCGGGCGGTGTCGCGGCCTGCGCGCTGCCGGTGGCGAGCATGGCGGCCAATGCGGCCGTGAGACAGATGCGTGCTGTGCTGAACATGGTGAACCTCCTTGTGCACCATGTTCCGGCCGGGATCTTAAGGACTTCTTACGTCCTGCGGCCGGCCGCCGCGACCCTTGCGGAGGTCACAGCTCACGATATAGTTGGTGGCGATCGCTCGGTCCACATCGGTGGCGGCGAATTTGATGGGGTAGGGATCACCCGGTTGCGGGCGCTGATCCGTGGTCTTCCCCTGAACAAAGAAGAAGGGTCCCGACCGATGGCCGCTCGCGTCCAGCAAATAGACGATGTAGTCGAGCGTCGGCGCCTTGCCTCCAATGAGATAAGGCTCTAACAGAACCCGTGGACCCGGGACGGGCCACATGAGTTCTGTTCCCAGGAGGTATTCGCCGTGCAGGCCGACGAGATTGGTGTGGTTGCTCAAGCGGCAGCGCCTGGCGCTTACTCCACCGTCACGGACTTGGCCAGGTTGCGCGGCTTGTCGACGTCGGTGCCGCGGGCCAGCGCCGTGTGGTAGGCCAGCAGCTGCAGGGCGGCCACGTGCAGGATCGGCGACAGCAGACCATAGTGCTCCGGCAGGCGGATCACGTGCACGCCATCCGACGAGCTGATGCGCGAATCAACGTCGGCGAACACGTACAGCTGGCCGCCGCGGGCGCGCACTTCCTGCATGTTGGACTTGAGCTTTTCCAGCAGCTGGTCATTGGGGGCGATGGTCACCACCGGCATCTCGTCCGTCACCAGCGCCAGCGGGCCGTGCTTGAGCTCGCCCGCCGGGTAGGCCTCGGCGTGGATGTACGAGATTTCCTTCAGCTTGAGCGCGCCTTCGAGCGCGATCGGGTAGTGGATGCCGCGGCCCAGGAAGAGGGCGTTTTCCTTGCGTGCGAATTCGTCGGCCCAGGCCATGATCTGGGGCTCCAGCGCCAGCACGGCGGCGATCGCGACCGGCAGGTGGCGCATCTGCTTCAGGTGCTGCGCTTCCTGCTCGTCGGTGAGGTGGCCGTTGACCTGGGCCAGCGTCAGGGTCAGCAGGAACAAGGCCGCAAGCTGGGTGGTGAAGGCCTTGGTCGAGGCCACGCCCACTTCCACGCCGGCGCGAGTGATGTACGACAGCTCGCATTCGCGCACCATGGCGCTGGTGGCGACGTTGCAGATGGTCAGGGTCTTGGTCATGCCCAGCGCGCGCGCGTGTTTGAGCGCGGCGAGGGTGTCGGCGGTTTCGCCGGACTGGGAAATGGTGACCACCAGGGTGTTCGGGTTGGGCACGCTGTCGCGGTAGCGGTATTCGCTGGCGATCTCGACGTTGACGGGGACCTTGGCCAGGGATTCGATCCAGTACTTGGCGGTCACGCCGGCGTAGTAGCTGGTGCCGCAGGCCAGGATCAGCACACGGTCGATCTCCTTGAAGATCTTGTAGGCGTTGTCGCCGAACAGCTCGGGCATGATGCCGGTGACGCCTTCCAGCGTGTCGCCGACCACGCGCGGCTGCTCGAAGATTTCTTTCTGCATGTAGTGGCGGTACGGGCCGAGCTCGGCCGCGCCGGTGTGGGCGTGCACGGTCTTCACTTCACGCTCGACCGGCTTGCCGTCGGCGTCCACGATCCAGACGCGGCCCAGCTGCAGGTCGACCACGTCGCCTTCTTCCAGGTAGATGATCTGGTCGGTGGTGCCGGCCAGGGCCATCGCGTCGGAGGCGACGAAGTTCTCGCCTTCGCCGAGGCCGACGATCAGCGGCGAACCCTGGCGGGCGGCGACCACGCGGTGCGGCTCTTCACGGGCGAACACGGCGATGGCGTAGGCGCCGTGCAGGCGCTTGACGGCCTGCTGGACGGTGTCGAACAGGTCGCCGTTGTACATGTGGTCGACCAGGTGAGCGATCACTTCGGTGTCGGTCTGGCTCTGGAATTCGTAGCCGAGGCCTTGCAGTTCGCTGCGCAGCTCATCGTGGTTTTCGATGATGCCGTTGTGCACCAGGGCGATGCGGGCGTTCTCGCTGCTGGGGGAGAAGTGCGGGTGGGCGTTGTGCGAGGCCGGGGCGCCGTGGGTGGCCCAGCGGGTGTGGGCGATGCCGGTGAAGCCTTGCAGGCGGGCGGTGCCGATCTGGCTTTCCAGGTCGGCCACGCGCGAGGTGCTGCGCGAGCGCTGCAGCTGGCCATCGACGTGGAGGGCGACGCCGCAGGAGTCGTAGCCGCGGTACTCAAGGCGCTTGAGGCCCTCGATCAGGATCGGGGTAATGTTCCGCTGGGCGACGGCGCCGACGATTCCACACATAATGACCTCTTGCAAATGAATTAAATGATGCCAGGAATCTTAGAGCAGTCGTGTTGAAATAAGCTTTCTAAATCGCGTTTGCGATGACAGAATATTTCACGATATGCTATGATTGAAATATTCTTTCATCTTGGCTCGCCCGTTGAAATTTATGGACACACTCGACGAACTCGACCGCCGCATTCTAGATGTGCTGCAGATGGACGCGTCGCACACCAATGCCGAGTTGGCTGAACTGGTGCACGTATCGCCGCCGACTTGCTTGCGGCGAGTGAAGCATCTGACCGAAACCGGCGTCATCCAGCGCCAGGTGGCCCTGGTAGCGCCCGAGAAACTGGGCGCACGGCTGACCGCCATCGTGGAGATTACGCTGGATGTGCAGGCGGCCGAACGGATGGACGAGTTCGAAAAGGTGGTGGCGGCGGAGCCGGCGATACTGCAGTGCTACCGCGTCTCGCCGGGGCCGGACTTCGTGCTGGTGGTGCAGGTTGCAGACATGCCCGCCTATCACGCGCTGGCGCACCGGGTGTTCGCGGCGCAGAAGAATGTGCGGAATGTGAAGGCTTACTTCTCCACCTTCCGCAGCAAATTTGAAACGCGGATCGCGCCCTGACCGGCGCGGCCCGGCTCAGTGCTTGGTCTTGACCGGGCGCTTCCAGTTGTCGATGGTCAGCTGCTTGGGGCGCGAGATGGTGAGCTTGCCGGCCGGGGCGTCTTTGGTCAGGGTGGTGCCGGCGCCCAGGGTGGCGCCCTTGCCGACCGTGACCGGGGCCACCAGCTGCGAGTCGCTGCCGATGAAGGCGTCGTCTTCGATGACGGTGCGGAACTTGTTGGCGCCGTCGTAGTTGCAGGTGATGGTGCCTGCGCCAATGTTGACCTTGGAGCCGATGGTGGCGTCGCCCACGTAGGCCAGGTGGTTGGCTTTGGTGTGTGCGGCGATCTGGCTGTTCTTCACTTCCACGAAGTTACCGATGTGCACGTCCTCGGCCAGCGTGGTGCCCGGGCGCAGGCGCGCATACGGGCCGATCAGCGACTGCGCGCCGACCACGGCTTCTTCGATATGGCAGAATGGCTTGACGCTGGCGCCGGCCGCGATCGCGGAATTCACGATCACCGAGTGCGCGCCAACGGTGACACCATCGGCCAGGTCGACCCGGCCTTCGAACACGCAGCCAACATCGATGGTCACGTCGCGCCCGCAGATCAGCTCGCCGCGGACGTCGATGCGGTCCGGGTCCATCAGCGTCACGCCGCGCTCGAGCAGGGCATTGGCGATGTTGCGCTGGTGCTGGCGCTCCAGCTCGGCCAGCTGGACCTTGCTGTTGACACCGGCCACTTCCCACTCCGCCGACGGATTGGCGGACACGACCTCCACGCCCTCCGCCACCGCCTGAGCGACGATGTCGGTCAGGTAGTACTCGCCCTGCGCATTGGTGTTGGAGAGCGCGCCCAGCCACTGCTTCAGCTTCCCGCCTGGCACAACGAGAATGCCGCTGTTGATCTCGCGAATCTGGCGCTGTGCGTCGGTCGCATCCTTTTCCTCGACGATGCGGACAATACGCCCGTTTTCGCGGATGATGCGGCCGAGGCCAAAGGGGTTGCCCATCTCCACCGTCAGGATGCCCAGCTTGTCCGTGCCGGCGGCTTCCAGCAGCTTGCGCAGCGAGGCCGCCGTGGTCAGCGGCACGTCGCCGTACAGGATCAGGGTCGAGTCGTTCTCGTCGATCTGCGGCAGCGCCTGCATCACGGCGTGGCCGGTGCCCAGCTGCGGCTCCTGCAGCGCGGTCAGGATCTCGGGAAAGGCGCCGGTGTTCTGCTGGCCCACCATCTCGGGCACCGCTGCGCCGCCGTGTCCATAGATGACACATAATCTGGACGGCGACAGCTCGCGCGCCGTATCGATCACATGCTTCAGCAGCGGCTTGCCTGCGAGGCGGTGCAGCACTTTGGGCAGCGACGATTGCATGCGCTTGCCCATACCGGCAGCGAGGATCACGACATTCATAAGACCAGGGTTCGAAAAGTTAAAAAAGATGAAAAAGTTTAACACGCAGCGGACACTCCAAGAACGCTTTTCCATGCTCCTCGCGCTGGGTCTGCTGCTGCTGATGTCGGCCTGCAGCACCATCCGCTTCACCTACGACCATGGCGACACCCTGCTGTACTGGTGGCTCAACGCCTACCTCGACATCGATTCGGACCAGAAAGCCTGGGTCAAGCGCGACATCGACGCGTTCTTCGACTGGCACCGCAAGACCCAGCTGCCCGACTACGTCAACATCCTGCGCACCGCGCAGAAGCAGCTGGCCGGCAACCCGACTCAGCAGGATTTGCTGGGCGATTACAAGAAGATCCGCGATGAAACGCGCGAGTTAATGGTGAAATCGCTGCCGGACCTGGTCGACCTGGCCCGCTCGGTGAAACCCGAACAGATCGAGCGCATGGAAAAGAAGTTCGAAAAGAACAACGCGGACTACCGCAAGAAGTTCATGAGCGGCAGCTTCGACCACCGCAAGGAAGTGCGCTACGACAAGGCGATGGAGCAGTTCAAGCTCTGGTTCGGCAGCTTCAGCCGCGAGCAGGAGGCGCAGATCCGGCGCCTGTCGGACGCGCGGCCGCTGGACAACGACATCTGGCTCGATGAACGCATGCGGCGCCAGAAGCGCATCATCGAGGTGGTGCGCAAGATCCAGGCCGAGAAGCTGAGCAAGGAGGCGGCCACGCCCCTGGTCGCCGGGCTGATCAAGGACACGGTCGACCGCTTCGACCAGCCCGACCGCAAGGCCTTCTTCGACGGCTACGTGGACACCACCTCCAAGTTCATCCTGGCCGTCATCCAGCTCACCACGCCCGAGCAGCGCGCCCACGCCCAGGACCGCATGCAGGGCTGGATCAACGACCTGAACACGCTGGCGGCCGAGGGCAGGTAAGCCGCAGGGCGGTGCTATAGTGCCGCCCATGTACAAGAAATCCTCATCCGGTGGCCGCGGCGGCGCGCGAAGCGAAGACAGCCGCAGCCCGCAGCGCACCCTGACCCGCCACACCCCACGCCTGGCTCCGCAGTCGGTCCGCATCATCGGCGGTACCTGGAAGCGCACCCCTCTGCCCGTGCTGGACGCGCTCGGCCTGCGCCCCACGCCCGACCGGGTGCGCGAAACCATATTCAACTGGATCAACCACCAGTTCGACGGCGTCTGGAGCACGCGCGACTGCCTGGACCTGTTCGCCGGCAGCGGCGCGCTCGGCTTCGAAGCCGCCAGCCGTGGCGCTGCGTCCGTCATCCTGGTCGATGCCCATCAGGGCGTGGTGCGCCAGCTGCAGGCCAACAAGGACAAGCTGGAGGCCGCCAACCTCAGCGTTGTGCGCGGCGACGCGCTCACCACCGCCCGCAACATGGCGGCGCGCGGCCAGACCTTCGACCTGATCTTCCTGGACCCGCCCTACCAGCAGGATCTGCTGGCCACCGCGCTGCCGCTGTGCCTAACGCTGCTGAAGCCCGGCGGCCTGGTGTACGCTGAGTCCGGCCTCGCCCTGCCCTTCGATGGGCAGGGCGCCGACGCGGTGCCGCAGTGGCTGCAAGGCTGGGAAGCCGTGCGCGCCGACAAAGCCGGGATGGTGTACTTTCATCTGCTGCGGCGGAGCGGCTGAAGGCGGGCCTTGCCCGAAATTAATGCAGCGCACAATTTTCAGGCATAATGCGCGTTCTGAATTGGTGCATCGCAGGGAGCCACGATGGTTGTAGCCGTTTATCCAGGAACGTTCGATCCCCTGACCCGGGGACATGAAGACTTGGTGCGCCGCGCATCCGGGCTCTTCGACACGCTGGTGGTCGGCGTGGCGGACAGCAAAAACAAGCGGCCTTTCTTTTCGCTCGACGAGCGGCTCGAAATCGCCAACGAAGTGCTCGGGCATTATCCGAACGTCAAGGTGGAGAGCTTCTCCGGCCTGCTCAAGGATTTCGTGCGCCAGCACGACGCCCGTGTGATCGTGCGCGGCCTGCGCGCCGTGTCGGACTTCGAATACGAATTCCAGATGGCGGGCATGAACCGCTACCTGCTGCCGGACGTGGAAACGCTGTTCCTGACCCCGTCCGACCAGTACCAATTTATCTCCGGCACCATCGTGCGCGAGATCGCCATGCTGGGCGGGGACGTGTCCAAGTTCGTGTTCCCCTCGGTGGACCGCTGGCTGCAGAAGAAAATCGCCCAGCTCAAGGCCGCCAATCCGTAACAACTTGCTGTCGAGGTAGGGCCAGCCATGGCTTTGATGATCACGGACGACTGTATCAACTGCGACGTTTGCGAGCCCGAGTGCCCGAACGAAGCGATCTCCCTCGGTCCGGAGATCTACGTCATCGATCCGAACAAGTGCACCGAATGCGTCGGCCATTTCGATGAGCCGCAGTGCCAGCAGGTGTGCCCGGTGGCCTGCATTCCGCTGCACCCGGACTGGCGCGAGTCCAGGGAGCAGCTGATGGCCAAATACGAGCGCCTCACGCTCGCCAAGGCCGAGTAAGCTGCCGGACGCCGGGCGCCCCGCCCCGGTGCTATGCTCGGCCGCAGGAGGCCCCGCATGGCAGAGCAGCCGCAGCACGAGCACGATCCCCTGGCGCCACCGCAACGGCCCACCCGCGAGGACTTGCCGGAAGCGGTCAGCGACAACATCGACACCATTCTCGATTTCTACAAACGGCACGAGCGCGAGAAGCCGCGCGCCCAGCGTTTCGTGGAACGGTTCAGCCATGTCGTCGGCAGCCCGGCTTATGTGCTGGCCAATCTGGCGTTTGTGCTGGCCTGGATCGCCTACAACCTGCTGGCCGAGGAGTTCACCTGGACGGTATTCGACGAGCCGCCCTTCTTCTGGCTGCAGGGCATCATCGCCCTGAACGCCTTCATCATCTCGACCACCGTGCTGATCCGGCAGAACCACGCCGCCAAGCTGGCCGAGCACCACGCCCACCTGGACTTGCAGGTCAATCTGCTGACCGAGAAGAAGAGCAGCAAGATCATCTGCCTGCTCGAAGACCTGCGCGCCGACCTCCCCAACGTACGCAACAAGCCCGATCCGGAAGCCGACGAACTGGCCAAGCCGGCTGATGCCGCCGCCGTCCTCAATGCCATCGAAAACGAAAAACCATAACCGACATTAAGAACTGTGATAACTCAGCCACAGCCTGTTGGTTTTTCATAACTATTTCTTCAAAAAAGCCACCGCCAGCCCACTAAGTGGAGTCTTTCCGGTGGTATATTTTTAGAAATAAATTAGCACGGCCATTCTTTTTTTTCACAACCGGTTGCGGAAAGCCGGTGGCCGCCACTAAAACTCACAACGACAACGACAATGAGAGACATGAGTATCGGCCAGCGCCTGGCCTGTGGATTTGGCATCGTGATTGCCCTGCTGATTCTGCTGGCGGGGCTGTCCTATAACCGGATGGCTTCGCTGAACCGCGAGGTCGAGAGCATCATCAAGGAGCGCTACCCCAAGACGGTGGCGGCGAACAAGGTGAAGGCCGATGTGAGCGAGGCCGCACGCGGGATGCTGCTGTCGCTGATCATGACCGACCCCGGCCAGGTCAAGAAAGAAATGGACAATGTGGCCGCCCGCACCGTGGGCGCCTCGAAGGCGATCGACGAACTGGCCGCGACCACCACGGACGCCAAGGGCCAGGAGATCCTGAAGGCCCTGCTGCCGCTGCGCGACAAGTTCGGCCCCATCCACACCACCTTTGCCGGGCTGATCGCCGAGGACCGCAAGGACGAGGCCATGCTCAAGTACATGTTCTCGGTCCGTCCGCTGCAGGCCAAGTATTTCGAGCAGCTGGACCGCTTCGTCGCCTACCAGAATGACGTGATGGCGGACGCGGGCGCCGGGGCCGCCGCAGTCACCCACCGCACCGAGCTGCTGATCGTGGTGCTAACCGTGGTTGCTGCGGCCGGTTCGCTGGCGGTGGCGGTGCTGTCCACCCGCTCGATCACCCAGCCGCTGAGCGAGGCGGTGGACATCGCCCGCCGCGTGGCCGAAGGCGACCTGACCAGCACCATCGTCGCCACCCGCAGCGACGAGACCGGCCAGATGATGAGCGCCCTGCGCCACATGAACGACAGCCTGATCCGCATCGTGGCCCAGGTCCGCGGCGGCACCGAGGCGATCACGTCCGCCTCCAGCGAAATTGCCAGCGGCAACCTGGACCTGTCCTCGCGCACCGAGCAGCAGGCCGCCGCGCTGGGCCAGACCTCCGGCTCGATCCGCGAGCTGACCGGCACCGTGCAGCAGAATGCGGACAACGCGCGCCAGGCCAACCAGCTGGCCGCGCAGGCCTCCGAGATCGCCGTGCGCGGCGGCAGCGTGGTGGCCCAGGTGGTCGACACCATGGGCTCGATCACCACCTCGTCCAAGAAGATCGTGGACATCATCAGCGTGATCGATGGCATTGCCTTCCAGACCAACATCCTGGCCCTGAACGCCGCCGTGGAAGCGGCCCGGGCTGGGGAGCAGGGCCGCGGGTTCGCCGTGGTCGCTTCCGAAGTGCGCAGCCTGGCGCAGCGCTCGGCCGCCGCCGCCAAGGAAATCAAGACCCTGATCGGGGACTCGGTGGACAAGGTGGGCGAGGGCAGCAAGCTGGTCGCCGCCGCCGGCGCCACCATGGACGAGGTCGTGGCCAGCGTGCGCCGCGTGACCGACATCATGGGCGAGATCACCGCCGCCAGCATGGAGCAGAGCGAAGGGATTGCCCAAGTCAACACCGCCATCCACGCGATGGACGAGACCACTCAGCAGAACGCCGCGCTGGTCGAAGAAGCGGCCGCGGCCGCTGCGTCGATGCAGGACCAGGCCGCCGAACTGGCGCGCGTGGTCAGCGTCTTCAAGCTGGACGAAGTGCCACCCGCGCACGCGCCGGTGCGCTCCAGGCGCGCCAAAGCCATCGGCCAAGCCGCACCGACCATCCGCCCGGCCGAAGCTGAAGCTGAAGCCGAAGCCGAAGCGGCCTGAACCTCATAACACCACAACACACCTGAACGGAGACCTGTATGACTGCAACCTCGACCTTCCGCCTGAAAGCCCTGCTGGCCGGCGTCTGCCTGGCCGTGGCCGCCACCGCCGCGCACGCCGCCGACGTGGCCGGCATCAAGTTTGACGACACTACCAAGGTGGCCGGCAAAGACCTCAAGCTGAATGGCGCGGGCCTGCGCAAGAAGCTGATGTTCAAGGTCTACGCCGCCGGCCTGTATCTGACCGACAAGACCCACAACGTGGCGGACATCATGAAGATGGACGGCCCGCGCCGCGTGACACTGGTGATGATGCGCGAGATCTCGTCCGAGGACTTCGGCCAGGCCTTCATGACCGGCCTGAACGCCAACTCGACCAAGGAAGAGAAGACCAAGATCCTGAACCAGACCATGCAGTTTGGCGAGATGTTCGCCATGTTCCCGGGCCTGAAGAAGGGCGACACGCTGCACCTGGACTGGGTGCCGGGCACCGGCACGGTGGTCACGCTGAATGGCAAGAAGGTCGGCGATGCCGTGCCGGACGTGGCTTTCTATAACGCCGTGCTGAAGATCTGGCTGGGCGAGCACCCGGCGGACAGCGGGCTCAAGCCGAACCTGCTGGGCGAGGCTGGCTGAGCGTTTTCGGCGGGGCAAAGAAAAACGCGGCGCCCGGTGACCCGGGACGCCGCGTTTTTCGTCTGTCTGGAATCAGCCGCGGGCGGCGATGGCGCGCAGTTCGGCGGAGGTGACGGGGTCGAGGCTGGACACTTCGTGCACCATGCGGGCGTTCAGCTGCTGCGCGCGGGCCACGCGCTGCTCATGGGTCAGGCGCGGGCGCACCACCAGGACCAGGGCCTTGAGCACACCCACCAGCAGTGGGCGGAAGAACACCACCGTCACGGCGAGAGCGAACATGCGGAGAATGAAGGACGACGACACGATAAACCTGCGCACAATGTATTGATGTAGAGAACTATACGGCGACGCAACATATAAATCTAATTTTGATTTCCCATGGGTGTTATATTGACCGTGAATAAAACTCGGGTACACTCGACGGACGAACAGAAAGTGGCAAGCACGACATGAGTTTCCTCACGCTGGACCTGAATCTGCTGCGCGTCTTTGACGCCGTGATGACCGAACAGAACCTGACGCGCGCCGCCGGGCGCCTGGCGATGACCCAGCCGGCCGTCTCGAACGCCATCAAGCGCCTGCGCGAGAGCCTCGGCGACGAGCTGCTGATCCGCACCGCGTATGGCGTCAAGCCGACCCCGCGCGCGGAAGCGCTGTGGCCGACCGTGCGACAGGCGCTGGCCAACCTCGAGGCGGCCGTCTCGCCGGAAACCTTCGACGTCGCCAAGGCGCATGCCACCTTCCGCCTCGCGATGGCGGATGCGACCGCAGCCTTGTGGCTGCCTTCGCTGATGCGCTCGATCCAGCAGGAAGCGCCGAACATCAACATTCGGATGGTGCCACTGACCACGCGCGAGCCGCGGCCGATGCTGCTGCGCGGGGACATCGACCTGGCGGTCGGCTTCTTCCCCGGCGTAGCGGCCCAGCTGACCAGCGACGCCGTCTCGCCGATCCGCCATGAGCGCCTGTATTCCGGGCAGTACGTGAGCGTGATGCGCAAGGGGCATGCGCTGGCCAAGGGCGAGCTCACGCTGGACAAGTATTGCGCGGCCAATCACCTGCTGGTGAGCTTTTCGGGCCGCGCGCACGGGCTGGTGGACGAGGCGCTGGCCCAGCTGGGGCGCGAACGCCGCATCCTGCTGACGGTGAACCAGTTCTTCACGGCCGGGCGGGTGGTGGCCGATTCCGACCTCATCACCGTGCTGCCGAAGCACCTGATCGCCTCGACCGGCATGATGCACGCGCTGGTGTGGCGCGAGCTGCCGTTCCAGCTGCCCGCCGTGCATCTCGACATGCTCTGGCACGAGCGCGATTCGCGCAGCCCCGCGCACAAATGGCTGCGCCAGCACCTGGAAGACATGTCCAAGACCCCCCTGGCCCGTCCCGCCTGAGCGCCGCCCCCCGCGCCCGGCCCCCGGCCCGTTTGCGCCCCCTCAACAACAGGCCAGACCCCGGTATCACAACGCGCTACTTCGTCGCGAAATCCACTACCGGGGTCTGGCACCGCACGCCGTCGCCGGCTCGCCCCCCTCACGCCGTTTGCGCCACCTCAAAAACAGGCCAGACCCCGGTAGCGCAGCGCGCTGCTTCGTCGCGAAATCCACTACCGGGGTCTGGCACCGCGCGCCGTCGCCGGTTCGCCCCCTTCACGCCGTTTGCGCCACCTCAAAAACAGGCCAGACCCCGGTAGCGCAGCGCGCTACTTCGTCGCGAAATCCACTACCGGGGTCTGGCACCGCGCGCCGTCGCCGGCTCGCCCCCCTCGCGCCGTTTGCGCTATCTCAAAAACAGGCCAGACCCCGGTATCGGGGAATGCGACTTTGTCGCGGAATCTGCTACCGGGGTCTGGCACCGGATGCGGGGAGCCGGGCGGCTGGCTCGTGACTTTTGCGCTGGGTCAGAAACAGGCCTGACCCCGGTATCACATGGCGCGACTTTGGTGCGCGGCGGGTTGGGAGCGGTAGCCGATGCGGAAGGCGCCCCAGTGGCGGCCCTGCACGTAGATCGGGGCGGACATGTCGTGCATGACCTCGCCCGTGTCCCGCTTGTACGTCTGCAGCAGGAACGAGCGCGTGTTCTGCGCGCAGCGCTGGCCGGTGCGGTCCTCGAAGATGCGCTTGGTGCGGTTGTTGACGATGTCGATGTCGTAATCGCCTGTCAGCGGCTGAGAGAACTTCTTGTTGTGCGTCGGGAAGTAGCCGTGGTCGTCCACCGCGCCCGCGTAGGCCAGCTGCGGTATCCGCGCCAGCAGGCCCTCCTGCAGCCCCGGCAGGGCCCGGTCGGTGAAACCGTCGAACTGGGTGTGGTACTTCTGCGGGTTGGTGTTCGGGATCGGCCGGTAGCGCCGGTCGAACAGCGCGTCCCGCGTGATGTCGCCGCGCGCGAGCGCCTGCTCGAACAGCTGGCCGACCTCGGCCGCCGCGGCCTGCACCGCCGCGCGCATCGCGTCGTGCGCGGTCGCCACGCCGGCCTCGCCCAGCGCGCCGGCGATCGCCTCTGCCTTCTCCGCCAGCGCATTGGCCGACCCCGCCACCCGCGGCAGCTCGCGCTCGGTCGACGCGAGCCGGTCCCGGATTCCGCTCAGCGCATCGGCAATCTCGTGCGTCACGCTGACCTGCTCCGCGGCCGCGCGCGCAATCTGCCCGGTCTCGCGCTCCGAATCCTCGGCCGCGGTCTCGATCTCGTCCATCATCCCGTGCACCCGCTCGACATTTCCGGCCGCCGCGCCCACCGCCGTGTTCAGCGTGTCCATGCCGCGGGCAGCCTGCTCGGCCTGCTCATTGATGGCGCGGACCATGGTGCGGATTTCATCGGTGGCCTCCTGCGTCCGGTGCGCCAGCTGCCGCACCTCGCCGGCGACCACGGCAAAGCCGCGCCCATGTTCCCCGGCACGGGCCGCCTCGATGGCCGCGTTCAGCGCCAGCAAATTGGTGCGGGCCGAGATCTCGCTGATCACGCCGGCGAACCCGGCGATGCCGTGCGCATTGCCGCGCAGCGCCTCCATCACGCTGCCGGCCTGCCGGGCCTCGTCACGGGCCTGGCCGATGCTGTCCAGGCCGGAGGCAATCTCGCGCTGCCCCTGCACGCTGCGCTCCCGAACCAGTGCGATGGCCGCCGCGGCGCGCTGGGCCTTGGCCGCCATCTCGTCCGTGGTCGCGGCATTCCGGTGCGCGCTCTGCACCACGCCGACGGCTGCCTGGGTGTCGACCTCCACCTTGCGGCGCATGGAATCGACAAAATAAGAGGTCTCGGCCGCGCCGATCATGATGTCGTCGATGGCGTGGCCAACGGTGCCGATCACCTGGTCGGCGCTGCCGGCCCCGTCCGCTCGCGCGGCCAGCCAGTACGCCAGCACCACGCACACGCCGCCGAGCAGGGCGGAGACAAGGGGAGCAAGAGACGCCACATGAGCCAGCAGGGCGGCGGCGCCCAGGGCCAGGACCGCCGCAACGGCCCCGCGGTGATGGCGGACGAAGGTCAGCACGATAGCCTCCATGATGTCGGAGCGCATCACCCGCACCGGATGATGCTCTACAACAACAAACTATCGCTTTCCCCGCCCGCGCGCTAGCCCATCCGGCTAAACTGCGGCGCAAATACCACTATCGGATGGGCAACTTGGTCGTATTCTTGACCTCTTCCATGACGGCGTAGGTGTGCGTCTCGCGCACGCCTTTCTGGAGCAGGGTCTTGCCGAGGAATTCGCGGTAGGCGGCCATGTCCTTCACGCGCGCCTTGACGAGGTAGTCGAAGCCGCCCGCGACCATATGGCACTCGAGCACTTCGGGGATGATCTGGACGCTGTTCTTGAACGCATCGAACACCTCCGGCGTCGTCCGGTCCAGCACCACTTCGATAAAGACCAGCAGGGAGACATCGAGCAGCTGCGGATTGAGCTGCGCCGTGTACCCCATGATGTACCCGGCTTCGTGCAGCTTGCGCACCCGTTCAAGGCAGGCGGCGGGTGACAGGTTCACCCTTGCAGCCAGCTCGACGTTACTGATGCGTCCGTCGTTCTGCAGCTCAGCCAGGATCTTCTTGCTGATCTTGTCCAGCATGTCTCTCCCCTTGAATATTATTTGGTGGAATTGTCTCACCAAAAACTATCTATTGCTACTCTTTCGTAATTCCAGAATTAATCCGAAAGATACTCCTCTACAATCCAATCATCATTCACGCGCAGCAAACGCCGCCGCCTTCTCTCGCAACAGGTGCCGGCTTTTGCTGCGTCGTCGTATCTACGGTTCACCTATTTTCTTGACGAGTTTTTCATGCATATTGGCGCTTCTCCTGCCACCGCGTACGCCCCCTTCCAGGCCCTGCTCTCCGAGGCCAAGACCGAACAAACGCCGCTGCGCGCCGCCGTCACCGCCGCCTACCGCCGCGACGAGCGCGAGGCCGTGCAATGGCTGCTGGCGCAAGGCGCACAGGCGCTGCCGCAGGCGCACGACCTGGCCGAAAAGCTGGTGACGCAGGTGCGCGCCAAGCGCACCCGCGCTTCCGGCGTGGATGCGTTGATGCACGAGTTCTCGCTGTCCTCGGACGAAGGCGTGGCGCTGATGTGCCTCGCCGAAGCGTTGCTGCGCATTCCCGATTCGGAAACCGCGGACCGCCTCATCGCGGACAAGATCAGCAAGGGCGACTGGCGCAAGCACCTGGGCGAATCGCCGTCCCTGTTCGTGAACGCGGCCACCTGGGGCCTCCTCATCACGGGCAAGCTGGTGTCGACCAATAGCGAGCAGGGGCTGGGCAGCGCGCTCACGCGCCTGATCAGCAAGGGCGGCGAGCCGCTGATCCGCAAAGGCGTGGACCTGGCGATGCGCATGCTGGGCAACCAGTTCGTGACCGGCCAGACCATCGAGGAAGCGCTGAAAAACAGCCGCCCCAACGAGGCGCGCGGCTACCGCTATTCGTACGACATGCTGGGCGAAGCGGCCCTGACCGAACACGATGCGGCCAATTACTACGCAGCCTATGAGATGGCGATCCACGCGATCGGCAAGGCTTCGAATGGCCGCGGCATCAAGGACGGCCCGGGCATCTCGATCAAGCTCTCCGCCCTGCACCCGCGCTACAGCCGCGCGCAGTCTGAACGCGTGCTGGCCGAGCTGCTGCCGCGCGTGAAAAAGCTGGTGGCCTTGGCCAAGGAATACAACATCGGCGTGAACATCGACGCCGAAGAGGCGGACCGCCTGGAATTGTCGCTGGACTTGATGGAGGCCCTGGCCTTCGATCGCGACCTGGCCGGCTTCGAGGGCATCGGCTTCGTGGTGCAGGGCTACCAGAAGCGCTGCCCGTTCGTGATCGACTACCTGGCCGACCTGGCCCGCCGCAGCAACCGCAAATTCATGGTGCGCCTGGTGAAGGGCGCCTACTGGGACGCGGAAATCAAGCGCGCGCAGGTCGATGGCATGCCGGGCTTCCCGGTCTACACCCGCAAGGTGTACACCGATGTCTCGTACCTGACCTGCGCCCGCAAGCTGCTTGGCGCCACTGACGTGATCTACCCGCAGTTCGCCACCCACAATGCGCACACGCTGTCGGTCATCTACACCTGGGCGCAGGAAGCGGGCATCGACAACTACGAATTCCAGTGCCTGCACGGCATGGGCGAAACGCTGTACGACCAGGTGGTCGGCAGCGAAAACCTGGGCAAGGCCTGCCGCATCTACGCGCCCGTCGGTTCGCACGAAACGCTGCTGGCCTACCTGGTGCGCCGCCTGCTCGAGAACGGCGCCAATTCCTCGTTCGTGAACCAGATCGTCGACGAGTCCATTCCGGTGGAACGCCTGATCGCCAACCCGATCGATGTGGCCCGCTCGCTCGGCGGCGAGCCGCACCCGAATATCCCGCTGCCGCGCGCGATGTTCGGCCGCGAGCGCGCCAACTCCGCCGGCCTGGACCTGACCAATGAAGACGTGCTGGCCAAGCTGGCCGTGGCCCTCGCCGAACAGCGCGACTGGATCGCCACCCCGCTGATCGATGCGCCCATCAGCGCTGCCAGCAAGCCGCTGCCGGTGACCAATCCCGCGCAGCACGCGGACCTGGTGGGCTACGTGACCGAAGCCACTGAGACCGATGTGGAAGCAGCCATCGCCAGCGCCACCGCGCACGCGCAGGACTGGCAGTCGATGTCGCCGTCCAGCCGCGCCGACATCATCGCCCGCGTGGCCGACCTGTTTGAAGAGCACATGGCGGAGCTGATGTCGCTGGCCGTGCGCGAAGCGGGCAAGTCGCTGCCGAATGCGATCGCCGAGATCCGCGAGGCCGTCGACTTCCTGCGCTATTACCCGTCGCTGGTGCATGGCACCGCACCCGCGCCGGCGCTGGGCCCCGTGGTCTGCATCAGCCCCTGGAACTTCCCGCTCGCGATCTTCACCGGTCAGGTGGCGGCGGCGCTGGTCGCGGGCAATGTGGTGCTGGCCAAGCCTGCGGAACAAACCCCGCTGATCGCCTACCGCGCCGTGCAGCTATTCCATGAGGCGGGCGTCCCGATGGCCGCCCTGCAGTTCCTGCCGGGCCGCGGCGAAGTAGTGGGCGCGCGCCTCACCGCGGATGCGCGCGTGAAGGGCGTGATCTTTACCGGTTCCACCGAAGTGGCGCAGTTGATCAACCGTACCCTCGCCAAGCGCGCCGTCAGCGAGGGCTGCGACATTCCGCTGATCGCGGAGACGGGCGGCCAGAATGCGCTGATCGTCGATTCGTCCGCGCTGCCGGAGCAGGTGGTGCAGGACGTGATCACCTCCGCCTTCGACAGCGCGGGCCAGCGCTGCTCGGCGCTGCGCGTACTGTTCCTGCAGGAGGACATCGCGGACAAGACCATCCGCATGCTCAAGGGTGCGATGCAGGAGCTGCGCGTGGGCGTGCCGGACCGCCTGGCCACCGACATCGGCCCGGTCATCGATGCGGAAGCGCAGGGTAATCTGCTGGGCCACATCGAGCGCATGAAGGCGCAGGCCAAAGGCGTCTACCAGCTCGAGCTGCCCACGCTGAACGGCACTTTTGTGCCGCCGACCGTGCTGGAAATCGGTTCGCTCGCCGAACTGACGCAGGAAGTGTTCGGCCCCGTGCTGCACATCGTGCGCTACCGCCGTTCGGAACTGGGCCAGGTGATCGACTCGATCAACGCGACCGGCTACGGCCTCACGCTGGGCGTGCATTCGCGGATCGACGAGACCATCGACTTCATCGTTGCCCGGGCGCACGTGGGCAATATCTACGTGAACCGGAATATCGTGGGCGCGGTGGTGGGCGTGCAGCCGTTCGGCGGCGAGGGCAAATCCGGCACCGGCCCGAAAGCGGGCGGACCGCTCTACCTCAAGCGCCTGCAGAAGAACGCGCCGCCGCTGCTCCAGCACGAGCGCCAGCCGAGCGCCTGCATTGACGCGCTGCTGGCGTGGGCCCGCCAGAACAATCACACCGGGCTGGCTGCGCTGGCGGAGCAGTACCAGCGCACCACGCTGATCGGCACCACGCTTACGCTCCCCGGCCCGACCGGTGAACGCAACACGCTGTCGTTCGCGCCGCGCGGGGATGTGGTGTGTGCGGCGGCATCCAGTGCCGGTCTGCTGAACCAGGTCGCCGCGGCTCTCGCCACCGGCAACCGCGCGCTGGTCGTGAATGGCCAGCAGCTGCTGCCTGCGAATCTGCCAAACGAAGTCAAGGACTGGATCCACCAGGTCGGCGATATTCAGGGTATCACGGCCCCGTTCCAGGCCACGATGATCGAGCTGCCGCTGGTATCCACGCTGCGCCCGGCCCTCGCGGCCCGCAGCGGCGCCATCGCCGCCGTGATCGACACCTCGGAAGAAGGTGCGATCCCGCTCTGGCGGCTGGTGGCTGAACGCGCGCTGTGCGTCAACACGACGGCGGCGGGCGGCAATGCCAGCCTGATGACACTCGGGCTGTAAGAAGCTTTAGGAAGATTCGTGGCGACTGCGATCCAGCGCCGCGGATTTGGAGACGAAGTACCCTTCGGAGGAGTTTCACCATGATAGTAGGCGTCCCAAAAGAGATTAAGAACCACGAGTACCGCGTCGGGCTCACCCCGCCCAGCGTGCGCGAGCTGACATCGCGCGGGCATACGGTGCTGGTGCAGAAAGATGCCGGGAGCGCCATCGGGCTGGATGACAGCCAGTACGTCGCTGCCGGCGCGCAGATCGTGGACACGGCGCAGGAGATCTTCCAGCGCGCGGGCATGATCGTGAAGGTCAAGGAGCCGCAGCCCGTGGAATGCGCGATGCTGCGCCCGGACCAGATCCTCTACACCTACCTGCACCTGGCGCCGGACCCGGAGCAGACCAAGGCGCTCGCCGCCTCGGGTGCGATTTGCATCGCCTACGAGACCATCACCGGTGCGGGCGGCGGGCTGCCGCTGCTGGCGCCGATGAGCGAAGTGGCGGGGCGCATGTCCATTCAAGCCGGTGCCGCGCACCTCGAGAAGTCGAAGGGCGGCATGGGCCTGCTGCTGGGCGGCGTGCCGGGCGTGGCGCCGGGCCATGTGGTGATCATCGGCGCCGGCGTCGTGGGCACCAATGCGCTGCAGATGGCCGTCGGTACCGGTGCGCGGGTCACCGTGCTCGATAAGAGCGTGGACCGCCTGCGCCAGCTGGACCTCGTCTACGGCAACCGCATCACGACCCTGTACTCCAACGCCCAGTCGATCGAGGAATCCGTGCTGGCGGCGGACCTGGTGATCGGCGGCGTGCTGGTGCCGGGTGCGGCGGCGCCGAAGCTGGTGACGCGCGAGATGGTTTCCAAGATGAAGAAGGGCGCGGTGATCGTCGACGTGGCGATCGACCAGGGCGGCTGCTTCGAAACCTCGCACGCGACCACCCACGCGGAGCCGACCTTCGTGGTGGATGGCGTGATCCACTACTGCGTGGCCAACATGCCAGGCGCTGTCGCCCGCACCTCCACCTTTGCGCTGAATAACGCCACCATCGTCCACGCGGTGGCGCTGGCGGAGAAGGGCTGGCAGCAGGCGCTGAAGGACAATGCGCACCTGAAGAACGGCCTGAATGTCTGCAAGGGGAAGGTGACCTACGAAGCCGTGGCCAAGGACTTGGGCTACGACTATGTGCCAGCGGACGCTATGCTCGGCTAAGCCTCAGCACCACCCGTCGTGAGTAAATGGCGGCCACCGATTTCACGAAGCGCATGAAATCGGTGGCCGCTTCTTCATTGGCGTTGTCGGAAATCGTCCGGACCACGGCGAACGGCACGCCCAGCTCGAAACACACCTGCGCCACCGCGGCGCCCTCCATCTCCACCGCCAGCAGCCCGGGAAGGGCCTCAGACAGCGTCAGAAGGCGCTGGCGGCTCGAAATGAACTGATCCCCACTCCCGATGAGGCCGCGATGCACGCGGGGCGCCACGAGGCTGAAATCGCGTCTCTCGGCGATATCAATGACCTTCTCGAAATCCTGGTCGACGAAATCTTGCGCCGCGCGGGCCAGAGCGCTGCTGAGCTTCGTGTCCGAGGGGAAGTGTGAAAGACCCGTTAGAGGCACCTCAAAACGCGGGAAAAGGGGGCTGGCGTCCATGTCGTACTGGACCAAGGACTCGGCAATCACGATATCCCCGACTTTCACCCCAGGATTGCCCCCACCGGCTACGCCTGTGAACACGATGTGCGTCGCCTGGAAGCGTTCCACCAGCGTGACCGCAGTCATGGCAGCGGCGACCTTGCCGATTCTCGAGAGCACGCAGACCGTTTCGGTGTCTCCCAGCCTGCCAGACCAGTAATCCCGCATGCCGTGTACGTGCCGGGTGGCTCCAGACATCGCTTCTACGATGCCAGCCTGTTCTTCATGGAGGGCGCTGATGATTCCGAGCTTCATCTCTGTATTCTGCTTTTAAAACAAAAGTATGTATACAAAGGTAGTAGTAGTGGTTAACGGAGGCTTCAGTTGTGGATAAATCGTCTTTTGTCCACAGAATCAAAAGCTTGAGGCATGCGTAAACCGGTGAGTTAACGCTGATTCTGGCTGTTGGGAAATCTGGACAATTCCGAGCCAGTGAACAAGAAGGGCGGTTTTGCACAATCCGTTCCTGTGGATATTCAGGGGTTTATCCACAATGGCTTTTTTGCTCTGTTTTTCAAAAATTGGGTTCGGCAGGTTTTTCGGGTTAACAAAACAAGTATGTATACAACGGTAGTAGTAGTTGTTAACAGGGGGACTCATCTGTGGACAAGCCCGGTTAACGTAGAAGAATCAATGATTTGGAGGCCGGACAAGCAGGTGGTTTACCCTTGTGTTTGCGAAGAACTCTTTTGGGACAAGATTCCGGCTGTGGGCAACTGACCCGGTTCTTCACAATCCGTCCCTGTGGATATTCAGCGGGTTATCCACAGTTGGGTGATTGCGCTGCTGAACGGTTCCGGCGTATGCTGGTCAAAAGATCATCGGGGAGCGGGATTGGAATCGGCTGGCCAGTACGACTACATCATCATTGGTGCCGGGACCGCGGGCTGCGTGCTTGCCAACCGCCTGACCCGCAAGCGGGAGGTCCAGGTCCTCCTCATCGAGGCCGGGGGCAAGGACGACTACCTGTGGATCCACATTCCCGTCGGCTACCTCTACTGCATCAACAATCCTCGTACCGACTGGCTGTTCCGGACGGAAGCCGATCCCGGCCTGGGCGGGCGCTCGCTGATCTACCCGCGCGGCAAGGTGCTCGGTGGCTCGTCGTCCATCAACGGCATGATCTACATGCGCGGCCAGCGCTGGGACTATGACCGTTGGGCTGAGCTGACAGGCGATGAAAGCTGGCGCTGGGATCAGGTGCTCCCGTTGTTCAAGAAGAGCGAGGACTACTACGGCGGCGCCAGCGAACTGCATGGGGCGGGCGGGGAATGGCGGGTCGAGCGGCAGCGCCTCTCGTGGGAGATCCTGGATGCGTTCCGCGAGGCGGCGCACCAGACTGGTATTCCCAAAGTGGACGATTTCAACGGCGGCGACAACTTCGGCTGCGCGTATTTCAACGTCAACCAGCGCCGTGGCATCCGGTTGAATACCGCGAAGGCTTTCCTGCGCCCTGCTTCCAAGCGCGAGAACCTGACCATCATGACGGGCTGCCATGTGGAGCGGCTGATCATTGAAGAAGGGCGCTGCCGGGGCGTCGAGTTCACCGGCGGCGGCACCCGCTGGACGGCGGAGGCCAGGCGCGAAACCTTGCTGGCAGCGGGGGCGGTCAGTACTCCGCAGCTCTTGCAGCTGTCCGGCATTGGCCCGGGCGAGCTGCTGCAGAGGCATGGCATTCCGGTCAAGCATGACGCGCCTGGCGTGGGCGAGAACCTGCAGGATCATCTCCAGCTGCGCATGGTTTTCAAGGTCAAGGCGCGTACGCTGAATACCACGGCCGCCAGCTGGTTCGGACGAATGAAGATCGGCCTTCAGTATGCGCTGACGCAGAGCGGGCCGATGTCTATGGCACCATCGCAACTCGGTGCCTTCGCCAAGTCCGATCCGTCTCAGGCGTCTCCGAACCTGCAATACCATGTGCAGCCGCTGTCGCTGGACAAGTTCGGCGAACCGCTGCACGCCTTTCCGGCCTTCACCGCCAGCGTCTGCAACCTGCGGCCGACCGCCCGCGGCCACGTGCGCATTGCCAGCGCGGACAGCTACGCCGCACCGAAAATCACGCCCAACTACCTGAGCACGCCCGAGGACCGCAAGGTGGCGGCCGATGCCCTCAACCTGACCCGCCGGATCGTCGCTGCGCCCGCCTTGCAGAAGTACGCGCCGGAAGAGTTCCGCCCCGGTATTCACTGCCGCACCGATGAGGAACTGGCCGAGGCAGCGGGACAGATCGGCACCACGATCTTTCACCCGGTCGGTACCTGCCGCATGGGCAGGGCAGGCGACCCGGGCGCGGTGGTCGACAGCCAGTTCCGTGTTGTGGGCATCAGCGGACTGCGCGTAATCGATGCATCCATCATGCCCACGATTACCTCCGGCAACACCAATTCCCCGACCCTGATGTTCGCGGAAAAAGCGGCGGCGCTCATTCTGCAGACCGCAGAATGAGTGTGCATTTCTGCGTAGTGCTACTGTATTGGACACTGTTGTTTTTCTGTGTATGATCTGCTGAAACGTTTGTCAAAACGGAACGAAAAAAAGCGGAGACACAATGTCCGACGTCATCCTGGAAACACGGAACCTGACCAAGGAATTCAAAGGGTTCACGGCGGTGAATGACGTGAACCTCCAGGTCCAGCGCGGGCACATCCATGCGCTGATCGGGCCCAACGGGGCCGGCAAGACCACCTGCTTCAACCTGCTCACCAAGTTCCTGGTGCCGACCTCGGGCCACATCCTGTTCAACGGCAAGGACATCACTCGCGCCAGGCCGGCCCAGATTGCCCGCATGGGCATCATCCGGTCGTTCCAGATCTCAGCGGTGTTCCCCCATCTGACCGTGCTCGGGAATGTGCGCATCGGTTTGCAGCGCAACCTGGGCACCAGCTTCCATTTTTGGCGCAGTGAGCGTTCACTCAACAGCTTGAACGAGCGCGCCATGGCCCTGCTCGCCGAGGTCGACCTGGCCGGATTTGCGGACACCGTGACCGTCGACCTGCCCTACGGCCGCAAGCGCGCGCTGGAGATCGCCACGACGATGGCGATGGAACCCGAACTGATGCTGCTGGACGAACCGACCCAGGGCATGGGCCATGAGGACGTCCACCGCGTCACCGAGCTGATCAAAAAGGTCTCGGCCGGGCGCACCATCCTGATGGTCGAACACAACATGAACGTGGTGTCCGGCATCTGCGACCGCATTTCGGTGCTGCAGCGCGGCGCCATGCTGGCCGAAGGCAGCTACGCCGAGGTGTCGAAGAATCCCCAGGTGATGGAGGCCTACATGGGCACTTCGGCGAGCGAGCTGGAGGGTGCCCACTGATGGCGACCGTGCTCGACATTTCCAACCTCCAGGCCTGGTACGGCGAATCGCACATCCTGCACGATGTGAACCTGAGCGTGAGCGAGGGTGAAGTCGTCACCCTGCTGGGACGGAACGGCGCCGGGCGCACGACCACGCTGCGCGCGATCATGGGCCTGACGGGCACGCGCAAGGGCTCCATCAAGGTCAACGGCAAGGAGGCGATCGGCCTGCCCACGCACAAGATCGCCCACCTCGGCGTCGGTTACTGCCCGGAAGAGCGCGGCATTTTCTCCTCGCTCTCCACCGAGGAAAACCTGATGCTGCCGCCTGTGCTGAGCACCGGCCACCAGGGCATGACGGTGGACGAGATCTACGAGATGTTCCCGAACCTGCAGGAACGGCGGCAAAGCCAGGGCACCCGCCTGTCCGGCGGCGAGCAGCAGATGCTGGCAGTGGCGCGCATTTTGCGCACCGGAGCGCGCATCCTGCTGCTGGATGAGATCTCGGAAGGCCTGGCGCCGGTGATCGTGCAGGCGCTGGCCCGCATGATCACCACGCTCAAGGCCAAGGGCTACACGATCGTGATGGTGGAACAGAATTTCCGGTTTGCCGCGCCGCTGGCGGACCGGTTTTACGTGATGGAGCATGGTCATATCGTCGAGACCTTCGCTTCCTCGGAACTCAGCGCCAAAATGCCTGTCCTCACGGAACTGCTGGGCGTCTAAAAACAACTTCTCACGGAGACAATATGAAACGCAAAGTACTCGCTGTTGCCGCGGCCGCCGCGTGCGCACTCGGCATGTCGCTGCCGGCTCAGGCCCAGATCTCGGGCGATACCATCAAGATCGGCATCATTACCGACATGTCCGGGGTGTATGCCGACATCGACGGGGCAGGCGGCGTGGAAGCGATCCGCATGGCGATTGCCGACGCGGGCGGCGCGATCAACGGCAAGAAGATCGAGTTCATCTACGCCGACCACCAGAACAAGGCCGATGTGGCCGCGTCCAAGGCGCGTGAATGGTTCGACCAGCAGGGCGTGGACCTACTGATCGGCGGCACCAATTCGGGCACCAACCTGGCCATGGCGAAGATCGCGCAGGACAAGAAGAAGGTGTTCATCTCCATCGGCGCCGGCACCTCGCAGCTGACAAACGAGGCCTGCTCGCCGTACACCGTGCACTACGCCTACGACACCATCGCGCTGGCGCGCGGCACCGGCAGCGCCGTGGTCGCCAAGGGTGGCAAGACCTGGTTCTTCCTGACTGCCGACTATGCCTTCGGCCAGTCGCTGGAACGTGACACCACCGAGGTCGTCAAGGCCAAAGGCGGTCAGGTGCTGGGCAGCGTGAAGCATCCGCTGTCGGCGTCGGACTTCTCGTCTTTCCTGCTGCAGGCGCAGTCGTCCAAGGCCCAGATCATCGGCCTGGCCAATGCCGGACTGGACACGGTCAACTCGATCAAGGCCGCCAACGAGTTCGGCATCACCAAGTCCGCCAAGCTGGCCGGCCTGCTGATGTTCATTAACGATGTGCACTCGCTGGGCCTGAACGTGACCCAGGGCATGTACCTGACCACCGGCTGGTACTGGGACATGAACGCGGACACCCGCGCCTGGGCCAAGCGCTACTTCGCCAAGATGAAGAAGGAACCGTCCATGCTGCAGGCGGCGGACTACTCGGCGGTGACCAACTACCTGAACGCGGTCAAGACCCTGAAGACCGATGACGCGGACAAGGTGATGGCTTACCTGAAGAAGACGCCGATTAACGACATGTTCGCGAAAGGGGGCGTGATCCGTCCGGACGGCCGCATGGTCCACGACATGTACCTGATGGAAGTGAAGAAGCCGTCCGAGTCCAAGTATCCATGGGACTACTACAAGGTGGTGCAGACGATTCCGGGTGCGCAAGCCTACGCCACCAAGGCGGAATCGAAGTGCGCGGCCTGGAAGTAAGCCAGCGCCTCGTCTCCTGACGCTCCCGGTCCCGCTGCGGCGGGCGGAGAGCGTGCGGCATCACGCTTCGTCACTCACCTGTTCCCGCCTATGGACATCTTCGGCGTTCCCCTTCCCGCCATGCTCAGCCAGCTGACGTTGGGCCTGGTCAACGGCTCGTTCTACGCCATGCTGTCGCTCGGCCTGGCCGTGATCTTCGGCCTGCTCAACGTCATCAATTTTTCGCACGGCGCGTTCTACATGATGGGCGCGTTCCTGGCGTGGATGGGGATGAATTACTTCGAGCTGAACTACTGGATCATGCTGGCGCTCGCACCGCTGGTGGTCGGAGTGCTCGGCATCCTCATCGAGAAGACCATGCTGCGCTGGCTGTACAAGCTGGATCACCTGTACGGGCTGCTGCTGACCTTCGGGCTCACCCTGCTGATCGAAGGGCTGTTCCGTTCGTTCTACGGCGTGTCCAGCCAGCAGTATTCGGTGCCGGACGCGCTGGCCGGGGCCATGGACCTCGGCTTCATGGTGCTGCCCAAGTACCGCGGCTTTGTCGTGGTGGCCTCGCTGGCGGTGTGCCTGTCGACCTGGTTCGTGATCGAAAAGACGCGGCTGGGCGCCTACCTGCGCGCCGGCACCGAGAACCCCAAGCTGGTGGAAGCGTTCGGCATCAACGTGCCGCTGATGGTGACGCTGACCTATGGTTTCGGCGTCGCGCTGGCGGGCCTGGCCGGGGTGCTGGCGGCCCCGATCACGCCGCCCAGCCCGCTGATGGGGTCTGGCCTCATCATCACCGTGTTCGCGGTCGTGGTGATTGGCGGCATGGGCTCGATCCTCGGTTCCATCGTCACAGGCCTGGGCCTGGGCGTGATCGAGGGGCTGACCAAGGTGTTCTATCCCGAAGGCTCGTCCACCGTCGTGTTCGTGGTGATGATCATCGTGCTGCTGCTGCGCCCTGCCGGATTATTCGGTAAGGAAAAATAATCGGGGAGGGCTTATACATATGAACAAGAAAATCGGCTACGGCATCGCCCTCGCCATTGCGCTCGCGGCGCCCTTCGTCGGCTACCCCGTGTTCCTGATGAAGCTGCTGTGCTTCGCGCTGTTTGCCTGCGCGTTCAACCTGCTGATCGGGTTCACCGGACTGCTGTCGTTCGGCCATGCGGCCTTCTTTGGCTCGGCGGGCTACATCGCCGGACACGTGATTCGCGACATGGGTTTTTCGCCCGAGGCCGGCATCCTGGCGGGCGTGGGGGTGGGCGCGGTCATCGGGTACGTGATGGGTTCGCTGGCGATCCGGCGGCAGGGCATCTATTTCTCCATGATCACCCTCGCGCTGGCCCAGCTGGTCTATTTTGCCTGCCTGCGGATGCCATTCACCGGCGGTGAGGACGGCCTGCAGGGCGTGCCGCGCGGGAAGCTGCTGGGCCTGCTGGACCTGTCGCCGGACCTGACCATGTACTACGTGGTGCTGGCCATCGCGGTGGCCGGGTTCGCCATCATCATGCGCATCGTGCATTCGCCGTTCGGGCAGGTGCTCAATGCGATCAAAGCCAACGAGCCGCGGGCGGTGTCGCTGGGCTATGACGTGGACAAGTACAAGCTGCTGGCCTTCGTGCTGTCGGCTGGGCTCACCGGGCTGGCAGGCGCCACCAAGACGGTCGTGCTGGGCTTTGAGACGCTGACGGACGTGGCCTGGACCATGTCCGGCTCGGTGATCCTGATGACGCTGGTCGGTGGCATGGGCACGCTGGCCGGGCCGATCATCGGCGCCTTCGTCATCGTGGCGCTGGAGAACAAGCTGGGGGACATCGGCACCTTCCTGTACAACCAGACCCAGGTGGAATGGTTCAACACGCTGGGCGAGTCGGTCGGCATGGTCACCGGGCTGATCTTCATCGCCTGCGTACTGCTGTTCCGCCGCGGCATCGTGGGCGAAATCAGTGCCCTGCTGAACCGCAAGCCCCACGCGGGCTGATCCTGTCCTCACCCGCGGCGGGGCTAGTCTCCGCCGCCTCCACAGCTGCTGCCGCCGCAGCTGCTTCCACAATCACTGCTGCCACTGTCGCTGCCACTGCTGTCGCTGCTGCTGGCGTCGTAGGCAAGGCTGTCTCCGCGGTCCGATGAGCTGCTGTCTTCCGCGTCCGCGAAGGCCAGGGCGGTGGTGTCCGCGCCCGCCCAGGTGGCCGCCGTGTCGTCGCTCATCATGCGCTGCTCGCGCAGCAGGGCGGCGTACTGCCGGCGCGTGATCAGCCCGGCGGCCAGCAGTGCGTCCGGGGTCAACTTGGGGTGCAGGGCGGGGCGGCGCGCCGTCCTCCCGCGCGGACTCAGTGGCACGTACATGATGCCTTCGGCTGTGCGGAAATAGCCGTGGCCGCCCGGCATGCGCACATCGCGGTCGAGGCGGAACAGGCTGGGAAGGTCGGGCCCGTGTGCGGGCTTGCCCTCCAGTTCGCGGCACAGGACCAGTGTGTGGGCCAGCGCCGTCGAAGCGAGGCTGGCGTTGGGCAAGTGGCTGACGTCGCGGCCGAAATGGGTGCTGCCATAGGTACCGAGGTTGATGCGGTTCCAGGCCAGCCAGGCATGCCAGACGGAGTCGGCGGCGGCAGATGGCAGGGCGCAGGCACGGCCCGTGGCGCTCACGGCCTTGAAGAAGTAGACGAGCCCTTCAGCGGCCCGCAGGAAGGTGTAGCGGTTGCGGGGTAGGCTGGGGTACTCCCGGGCCACAGAACGCGCCCAAAACGCGTATAGAGGCTCCGGAAGGGCCTCCAGTTGAGCCCGGTGCCCGGAGGTGCCGAGGTGCCAGCGCGCCCGCAGCGTGTACAGCCAATCCATGGGCCTCCTCGTGCTGAGAGTGTTTCCGGTACTCTACAACGCGGCTGCGTAGATGGCATAGGCGTCCGCCCGCGTGAGCTCGCGCGGATTGTTGCCAAGGAGGCGGGTTTGCAACATGGCGTCGTCGGCCAGCCGGTCGAGGTCGGACTCCTTGACGCCCACCTGCTCGAGCCGGGTCGGGATCCCGGTGAGCGTTGCGATTTGCTGCATCGCAACAATGAGCGCTTCCGCCTTGACGGCGGGGCTGCCGGCCGCGTGCGGCACAACGACATCGGCCAGCTCCGCGTACAGCTGTGCGGCGTACGGCAGGTTGAAGCGCAGGACGTGCGGCAGGACCAGCGAGTTGGACAGCCCGTGCGGGACGTGGAAGATGCCGCCGATCGGGTATGCCAGCGCGTGCACCGCCGCCACCGGCGCATTCGAGAACGCCTGCCCGGCTAGCATGGCTCCGAGCAGCGTCGCCTGCCGGGCTTGCAGGTCCTGCCCGTTCTCGCAGGCCTTCAGCAGGTTGGCCGACAGCAGGCCAAGCGCCTGGCGGGCCAGACTGTCCGACAGCGGATTCTTCTTGTGCTTGCTGGTGTACGCCTCGATCGCATGAACCATGGCGTCGATGCCCGTGGCAGCGGTCACGGCGGGCGGCAGGCCCAGGGTCAGCTCCGCATCCAGGATCGCCAGGTCGGCATACAGCTGCGCTGAGACCACGCCCATCTTGGTGGTTTCGCCGGTGGTCACGATGGCGATGTTGGTGACTTCGGAGCCGGTCCCGGCCGTCGTCGGAATCTGCACCAGCGGCAGCCGTTCACCTTTCACATTGCCGATGCCGTAGATGTCGCTCAGGGGCTGCTCGTGCCCGGCCAGCACGGCGATCAGCTTGGCGACATCCATGGAGCTGCCGCCGCCCACGCCGATCACCAGGTCAATGGCCTGCTCGCGCGCGAACTTGACTGCGCTGCGCACGACGTGCTCGGGCGGGTCCGCCATGACGTCCGCATAGATTTCGACATGCATCTGGTTGGCGGCCAGGCTCGCGCGCGGCGCATCCAGCAGCCCGGTTTTCAGGAAGCCGCGGTCCGTGATCAGAAGCGCCCGCCGCGCTTGCGGGAAACGCTCGGCGACCAGCTTGCCGAGGTGGCGGATGGCGCCGGTCTGGCAGACGAGGTGGGGGACGGTGGAGAAGGCGAAGGCAGCGAGGTCGGCCATGGCAATCCTGGGATGAGTGTTGCGGAAAGCTTACACCAAAGCCTCCAGGCTGGGACAGGCGGCGCAGACCAATGTTCCGTACAATCCCATCTTTTGCCGCTGAAAGACTTTGATGCTCGAGATCGTTTTGCTGGGATGTGCCGCCTTCTTCGCCGGTCTGGTGGATGCCGTGGTCGGCGGAGGCGGGCTGATCCAACTGCCCGCGTTCTTCTCGCTGTTCCCGCGTGTGGAAGCGGCCACGGTGATCGGCACCAGTAAGCTGGGCAGCATCGTCGGCACCTCGACCGCGGCCGTGAACTACGCGCGCCGGGTGGCCGTGGCCTGGAGCACGGCTGCCCCAGCGGCCGCGGCCGCCTTTGTGATGTCCTTCGCCGGCGCCTACACGGTGACGCACGTGCCCGCCGATTTCGTGCGCGGCCTGCTGCCGCTAATCCTGCTCGCTGTGGCCGTCTACACTTTCAGGAAGAAGGATCTGGGCAGCGTCCATGCGCCGCGCCACAGCGGCAGCACCGAGCGGCTGTTCGCACTGGGGGCGGGCGGTGCGATCGGGTTCTATGACGGCTTGTTCGGTCCGGGTACGGGCAGCTTCCTGATCTTCCTGTTCGTGCGCTTTTTCGGCTTCGACTTCCTGTCCGCCTCGGCGGCCGCGAAGGTGGTCAATGTGGCCTGCAACCTGTCAGCCCTGATGTGGTTCCAGTACAGCGGACACCTGCTGTGGCAGCTCGGTGCGGTAATGGCGCTCGGTCAGATTGCCGGTTCGCTGGTCGGCACCCGTCTCGCCCTGAAGCATGGCAGCGGCTTCGTACGTCGGTTGTTTCTGGTGGTCGTCGGACTGTTGATTGTGAAAACGGGTTACGACGCGCTTACCAAGCTCCCATGGTAGGCCTCTGATTGTTTCACGTGAAACGTTCGGACAAGTCCCGCCTCGACTGTTCCACGTGAAACAATCAGCGAATCGGCCTATAATCTCGACTCACTCCCGCCTCATCTCATCACCATGCTTTATCCAACCGAATTCGACGTGATCGTCGTCGGCGGCGGCCACGCCGGTACCGAAGCCGCGCTGGCCTCCGCCCGCACGGGGCAGAAGACGCTCTTGCTTACCCACAACATCGAAACCCTGGGTGCGATGTCGTGCAACCCGTCCATTGGCGGTATTGGCAAGGGCCACCTGGTCAAGGAAGTCGATGCCTTGGGCGGCGCGATGGCAATCGCCACGGACGAGGCGGGCATCCAGTTCCGCATCCTGAACTCGTCCAAGGGCCCGGCCGTGCGCGCCACCCGCGCCCAGGCAGACCGCGTCCTGTACAAGGCGGCCATCCGCTCCCGCATCGAAAACCAGCCCAACCTGTGGCTATTCCAGCAGGCGGTAGATGACCTGATGGTGGAGGGCGACCGCGTGGTCGGCGCCGTGACCCAGGTCGGTCTGCGCTTTCGGGCCCGCGCCGTGGTGCTGACGGCAGGCACTTTCCTGGACGGGAAGATTCACGTTGGGCTGCAAAACTACTCGGCGGGCCGCGCTGGGGACCCGCCAGCGATCTCGCTGTCCGCCCGCCTGAAGGAGCTCAAGCTGCCCCAAGGCCGCCTGAAAACGGGCACGCCGCCGCGCATCGACGGCCGCAGCATCGACTTCGCGCAGATGACCGAGCAGCCGGGCGACCTCGACCCGATCCCCGTGTTTTCGGTGATGGGGAACGTGTCCATGCACCCGCGCCAGCTGCCGTGCTGGGTGACACACACCAACGAGCGCACCCACGACATCATCCGTAGCGGCCTGGACCGCAGCCCCATGTACACCGGCGTGATCGAGGGCGTGGGGCCGCGCTATTGCCCGTCCATCGAAGACAAGATCCACCGCTTCGCCAGCAAGGAATCGCACCAGATTTTCCTGGAGCCGGAAGGCCTGACGACCAACGAGTTCTACCCGAACGGCATCTCCACCAGCCTGCCGTTCGACGTGCAGCTGGACCTGGTGCGCTCCATGAAAGGCATGGAAAACGCCTTCATCCTGCGCCCCGGCTATGCCATCGAGTACGACTATTTCGACCCGCGCGGTCTGAAGGCGTCGCTGGAAACCAAGGCCATCCAGGGCCTGTTCTTCGCCGGCCAGATCAACGGCACCACCGGCTACGAAGAGGCCGCCGCACAAGGCCTGCTGGCTGGCCTGAATGCCGCGCGGCAGACCCAAGGCAAGGACGCCTGGGTGCCGGGCAGGGCGGAGGCCTACCTCGGCGTGCTGGTCGACGACCTCACCACCCAGGGTGTGGCCGAGCCTTACCGCATGTTCACCAGCCGCGCCGAATACCGCCTGAGCCTGCGTGAGGACAACGCCGACATGCGCCTGACCGAGATCGGCCGCCAGCTCGGCGTGGTCGGAGATGTCCAATGGGCCGCTTTCGAAGCCAAACGCGAGGCGGTGGCCCGCGAACTGGAGCGCCTGAAATCGACCTGGGTGAACCCGCGCATCCTGGCCGCCGCCGAGTCCGAACGCGTGATCGGCCAGGCCATCGAGCGCGAGTACAACCTGGCGGACCTGCTGCGCCGTCCGGGCGTGGACTACGACCAGCTGATGACCATGCAGGGCATGGAAGGCCAGCCCCTGGCGGGGCCCGGCGTGACCGACCCGGCCGTGCAGGAGCAGGTGGAAATCCAGCTCAAGTATTCTGGCTACATCGAGCGCCAGGCGCGCGAAGTTGAGCGCCATGAGCACTACGAAAACCTCAAGCTCCCGGCCGGCCTGAACTACCTGGACATCAAGGCTTTGTCCATCGAAGTGCGCCAGAAACTCGACAAGCAGCGCCCCGAAACCCTGGGCCAGGCGTCCAGAATTTCCGGTGTGACACCTGCCGCGATCTCGCTTTTGCTGGTACATTTGAAGAAGGCGGGGTACGGTGGATTTGTCAACCTCAACACTGACGCGGCGGCCTGATGAAGAACTTCGACCGCGACACGCTGGCCGACGTGCTGGCGCAGGGGATTGGCGAACTCAAGCTGGACTTCGACCACAAGCAGCATGAGCAGCTGCTCGACTATCTCGGACTGCTGTTCAAGTGGAATTCGGTCTACAACCTGACCTCGGTGCGCGACCCCATGCAGATGGCGACGCTGCACATCCTCGATTCGCTGGCCGCCGTGCCGGCCTTCGAGCATGCGCAGAATGTGCTGGATGTGGGGGCAGGGGGCGGATTGCCGGGCATCGTGCTGGCGATCGCGCGGCCGGACGTCAAGGTGTCCCTCGTGGACACCGTGCACAAGAAGACCGCCTTCCTCACGCAGGTCAAGGCAGAACTCGGTTTAAGCAACGTCACCGTGTACACGGCGCGCGTTGAGCAGCTGCAGGTTCCGGAACTTTTCGACACCATAACTTCCCGCGCATTTGCGGACCTCTCGGACTTCGTCAACTGGTCCGGGCACTTGCTGGCGGACGGTGGGCGCTTCATTGCACTCAAGGGGACGGCACCGCAGGACGAGCAGGAGCGGGTGCCTGCGGAATGGCGTGTGGCGAAACTGGAACCTCTGCAGGTCCCAGGGCTGGCAGCGGAACGTCACCTCGTTTTCATCGAGCGCAACAAAACGATATAAACGGTATAAACAGTTTATACCTGATAAACAGTACAAATCGTTTATACGGTTTAGATAGTATAAATCGTATAAACGGTATAAATAATAAAGTCCAATGGCGAAGATTTTCTGCGTAGCGAATCAGAAGGGCGGAGTAGGCAAGACCACCACCAGCGTGAACCTGTCGGCCGGGCTGGCGAAGCTGAAGCAGCGGGTGCTGCTGGTGGATCTGGACCCGCAAGGCAATGCCACCATGGGGGCCGGCATCAACAAGGCGGGGCTGACGGCATCGACCTACGAGGTGCTGCTTGGCCAGGCGGACATCGCCACCGCGCGCCAGACCTCCGAGTCCGGCAAGTTCGACGTGCTGCCCTCCAACCGCGAGCTGGCCGGCGCGGAAGTGGAGATGGTGGAGCTGGATAACCGCGAGCGGCGCCTGAAGGATGCTCTCGCCGCCGTGGACCAGGACTACGACTTCATCTTGATCGACTGCCCGCCCGCCCTGTCCATGCTCACGCTGAACGGCCTGTGCTCCGCACACGGCGTAATCATTCCGATGCAGTGCGAGTACTACGCACTGGAAGGGCTGTCGGACCTGGTGAACACGATCAAGAAGGTGCACGCCAACCTGAATCACGACCTGAAGATCATCGGCCTGCTGCGCGTGATGTTCGACCCGCGCATGACGCTGTCGCAGCAGGTGTCGGCGCAGCTGGAGCAGCACTTCGGCGACAAGGTCTTCAAGACCATCATCCCCCGCAACGTGCGGCTGGCCGAGGCACCGTCCTACGGCGTGCCGGGCGTCACCTTCGATCCGTCTTCCAAGGGCGCACAGGCGTACATCGCCTTCGGCGCGGAGATGGTCGAACGCATCAAGACGATGTAATCAACACCGATAATCAGCAAAGAGAATCAACGAATCATGGCAACGAAAAAAATGAAGGGCCTCGGCCGCGGACTGGAAGCCCTGCTGGGCGGCGATGGCGCGGATATCACCACCAAGGCCGATCCGGGCACGCCGTCGACTCTGCCGGTGTCGCATCTGCAGGCCGGCAAGTACCAGCCGCGCACGCGCATGGACGAAGGCGCGCTGTCCGAGCTGGCCGCGTCGATCAAGGCGCAGGGCATCATGCAGCCGGTGCTGGTGCGGCCGGTCGGCTCCGGGCGCTACGAGATCATCGCCGGCGAGCGCCGCTTCCGCGCGGCGCAGCTGGCGGGGCTGGAAGAGATCCCGGTGCTGGTGCGCGACGTGGACGACCAGGCCGCCGCCGCTATGGCGCTGATCGAAAACATCCAGCGCGAGGACCTGAACCCGCTGGAAGAGGCGCAGGGCATCCAGCGCCTGATCAACGACTTCAACTTCACCCACGAGCAGGCCGCGACCTCGGTCGGCCGTTCGCGCAGCGCGGTGTCCAACCTGCTCCGCCTGATCAACCTGGCGCAGCCGGTGCAGACCATGCTGATGGCCGGCGACATCGACATGGGCCACGCCCGCGCGCTGCTGGCGGTGGACGCGGCCAGCCAGATCACCCTGGCCAACCAGGTCATCGCCAAGCGCCTGTCGGTGCGCGAGACCGAGAAGCTGGTGGCCCGCTCGCTGGAAGAGGCCAAGGCGCCGGCCAAGCGCGAGCGCGAGAAGTCGGGCGACATCGTGCGACTGGAAGAAGAGCTGTCGGACAAGCTGGCCACCCCGGTCGTGTTCAAGATGGGCACCAAAGGCCGCGGCCAGATGATCATCGACTTCGCCGACCTCGACGTGCTCGACTCCGTCCTCCTCCGCCTGCGCGCCTGACGCCGCACCCGGTCGCCGCATCCTGGCGGCCGCCTCCCGCTGGCGGTCCCCCGGTAGCGGCCCCCCGGCTACTGAACGATCAGCGGCAGCGTGGCCAGCAACACACCATCGTTCTTGTACTGAATCTCGTACTTGCCCGCCACGGTTGGCGCCACCAGCTTGGCCGGGCTGCCGGCAATCGCGTTGTAATAGGTGCGTCCTGACGCATGCGGATCGACCACCGGCGTGTACGAGACCACATCGCCGTCACCCACCGAGCCGGTGAAGGCCACCGTGAACGGCTTGCCCTTCGCCACGAGCCCCGCCAGGCGCAGCACGATAGGCTCCATGGCGACCGTCACGCGCTGCGTGGCCAGCACCTTGCCGTTCTGGGTCTGATACACCACCTCGAATTCACCCGAGCGCGCGGGCGCGCGCAGTTTGGCGTCGCTGCCCTTGGTGGGGTTGGCATAGGCCAGTTGCTTCTTGCCCTCGACCAGGTAGATCATGTCGCCACGATTGGCGGGACCGCCCCATTTCACCAGGAAGGGCTTGTTGCCAGGGACGGTCGGCGGCGGCGTGACAAACGCTTCGGCCGGTTCCACCGTGAGCGCCAGCGTGCCGAGCGGCTTGCCGCCCTTCTTGTCGAGGTAGCGCAGTTCATACGCGCCTGGAGTCTCGGGCGCGGTGACGACCGCCTTGCCGGTCTTCTTGAGGTACGAGAAGCCTGCGCCGCCCCCGAGCGGCACCTCGGGCAGCGACAGCGTGACTGAATCCCCGTCCATGGCTGCGCCGTCCCAGGTCACCTCAAATTGCGCACCCGCCCTGGGTGCGGCCGGCGCCGCATGCAGTGCCGCACTCTTGCGGCCGGCCGCCTCCGGCACCGCGGCGGTGCCATGCACGTTGGCCAGCGCCAGTGCCAGTTCCTGTGCGTTGCCCGCCAAGGCCAGCCGCCCATGGCCGGCCTGGGCGATGCAGCGCAGCTGCTCGCGCTCGGTAGCGCGCATGTCGAAACCGATGATATGCACAGTCAGCTGCCGCCCCTGCGCAACCAGCTGCTCGACCTCCGCGCACGGGTTGGCGCTGCAGGTTTCCAGTCCGTCCGTCAGCACCACCACGGTAGCGGGCTGCTTCTTGTAGTCGAGAGTCTCCGCCGCCTGGGCGATGGCACGCGCCAGCGGCGTCTTGCCGCGCGGGGCGAGCGGCTTGAGGGCGGCGTCGAGCCTGGACTTGTCCAGGACGCCGACCGGCAGCACCGTCTCGACGTCCAGGCAGTCGTCCTTGCGCCGGTGGCCGTAGGCGGTCAAGCCGATCGGTTGGCCAGCGGGCAGGGCGCCGACGAATGAAGCCAGGCTCTTGCGCGCGATGTCGAACTTGCTGACTCCGCCAATCTGGCCCCACATGCTGTTGGACGCGTCGAGCACCAGCATGGTCGGGGCAGGGGCGGTGGCGGCGCCGGCGGGGCCGGCGGCCGCCAGCATCAGGGCCGCGCTGGCGGCCAGGCAGAGTCGGTACATCACGTTCCTTTGTCATGGACCGGGCAAGAGGCCCGGGTCTCGAAGCCGTGATCGTACCCACCTTGCCGCGCCGGCAGGTGCCCCACGCGAGGGGGTTCTTGCAGACCGCTCGCAGTGCTGCGAGTCTTGACGTGCCAGGTAATTGGCGCCCCGAACGGCTCAGCGCACACTGGACCCGTCAAAAAGATGAATCGAGGCCAACCAGCCGGGAGGACCGGAGCGGATCGGCGGCGCACAATGAAAGTGCAAAAAAGTTGCCCGTAAAGCGTGTCTTTTGCACACTTTTCAATGTCCCCACGGGCATCCGTGGTTTGACGTGCGTCAGTATAAACACTTATAATCCCGTCGATTCACGTTTCAATATCCGGTAACTCGGTCCCAAACGGCTAGGCGCGAGAAGAACACAAGATGCTGCGCATAGTCTCCCTGCAATTGATCGCAACAGTGGTCGCTGGCGCAATCGCCGCACTGCTGGGGGGATGGGCCGCGATGGTGTCGGCCGTATTGGGCGGTTTGTGCTGTGTGGTGCCGAATGGTTTGTTTGCGTTGCGCCTGTTCGCGAACGCCCAGCGGCTCGGCCAGGCCAACCCGATGAGCTTCTTCATCGGTGAATTCATCAAGATTGCAATGACGCTCGCCCTGCTGTTCGCGATCGCCAAGCTGTACCCCGACCTGAACTGGCTGGCCCTGATCGCCGGGTTCATCGTGGCACTGAAAAGTTACATCATCTTATTGTTTAGGCACTGAACATGGCACTCGAAAAAGTCGCAGAAGCGGCAGCACCGGCCGGCGAACATGCCGTCACCGCGGGTCAGTACATCACCCACCACCTGACGCACCTGCGTTCGGCGACTCAGACCAAGATCATCGATTTCGGCATCATCAACTACGACACGATCTTCTGGTCGGTCCTGATGGCCGCGCTCACCTTCGTGCTGCTGTACGCCGCCGCGCGCCGCGTCCAGCCGGGCGTGCCGACCCGCTTCCAGGGTCTGGTCGAGTCCGTCGTGGAACTGGTCGACGACCAGGCCAAGCAGATCGTGCACGGCGACCGCTCCTTCATCGCCCCGCTGGCCCTGACCGCGTTCGTCTGGGTCCTGCTGATGAACTCCATGGACTTCCTGCCGGTCGACCTGTTCGCTTCGTTCTTCCGCGCCGCCGGCATCCACACCGCCGAAGGCCACGAGCCGTTCTTCCGCGTGGTCCCGACCGCCGACCTGAACGGCACCCTCGGTATGGGCATCGTCGTCCTGTTCTTCATGCTGTACTACAACATCAAGATCAAGGGCGGCGGCGGCTTCGTCCATGAACTGTTCACTGCACCGTTCGGCGCGCATCCGGCCCTGTGGATCTTCAACTTCGCACTGAACCTGATCGAATTCGCAGCCAAAACCGTGTCGCTGTCGATGCGACTCTTCGGCAACATGTTTGCCGGCGAGTTGATTTTCCTGCTGATCGCGCTGCTGGGCTCCACCTGGGTTGGCTTCACCGCCCAGAGCCTGTCGCTGGCCGGTCTGCACCTGTTTGCCGGTTCGATCTGGGCGATCTTCCACATCCTGATCGTTCTTCTGCAGGCATTCATCTTCATGATGCTGACGCTGGTGTACATCGGCCAGGCGCACGAAGGCCACTAATAGCAGCATCAAGTAGTTTTTAGAGTTCTACCTTTTTAATTTTTGTTCTTTTTGCTTATCTAAGGAGTTTTTCGATGACTAACGTCGCTTTCGTTGCACTGGCTTGCGGTCTCATCATTGGTCTGGGCGCTATCGGTGCATGTATCGGTATCGGCATCATGGGCGGTAAGTTCATCGAAGCTTCCGCACGTCAGCCGGAACTGATGAACACCCTGCAAACCAAGATGTTCCTGCTGGCCGGTCTGATCGACGCGGCATTCCTGATCGGCGTTGGTATCGCGATGATGTTCGCGTTCTCCAGCCCGTTCCCGGCCTAAGAGCCCGCTCTCGAGTGCCGGGACGGCAATCCTGCCGCCCCGGCTCGTGTCTTTCTGAGAAGGAAAATGCTGTGAACCTCAATTCGACAATGTTCATTCAGGCGATCGTCTTCCTGATCCTGGCATGGACGATCGCCAAGTTCGTGTGGCCGCTGATCGCGGGCAACCTGGACGTGCGCGCGAAGAAGATCGCCGAGGGTCTGGCTGCTGCTGATCAGGGCAAGAAAGCCATGGCTGACGCGGAACTGCGCGTGCAGGCCGAGCTGGCCTCCGCCCGCGACCAGGGCGCCCAGCGCATCGCCGACGCAGAGAAGCGTGCCCAGCTGGTCGCCGAAGAGATCAAGGCCAACGCGCAAGCCGAAGCCAACCGCATCCTGGCGCAAGCCAAGGCGGACGCCGAGCAGCAAGTCACCAAGGCGCGCGAAGAACTGCGCGGCCAGGTCGCCTCGCTGGCCGTCAAAGGCGCCGAGCAGATCCTCAAGCGCGAAGTCAACGCCCAGGCCCACGCCGACCTGCTGAACCAACTCGCTACCGAGCTGTAATCATGGCCGAACTCGCAACCGTCGCCCGTCCTTACGCCGAAGCGCTGTTCCGCGTTGCCCAAACCGGCAACACGGCAGCCTGGTCCGAACTGGTGTCCGAGCTGACCCAGGTCGGTTCGCACGCCGATGTGCAGGCCTTCGCTCGCAACCCGAACGTCAGTGCCCAGCAGATCGTCGACGCGGTTGCGTCGCTGGTCAAGGCTCCCGTGACTCCCGAAGCGCAGAACTTCCTCCGCATGCTGGCCGAAAACGGCCGGATCGAACTGCTGCCCGAAATCGGCACCCAGTTCGCGGCCCTGAAGAACGCCGCCGAGGGCGCCGCCGACGCGCTGATCGAAAGCGCCTTCCCGCTGTCGGCCGAACAGACCGCGCAGCTGGTGCGCACGCTGGAACAGAAATTCGGCCGCAAGCTCAACCCGAGCGTGGCAGTGGAACCGTCGCTGATCGGTGGTGTGCGCGTGGTGGTCGGCGACGAGGTGCTGGACACCTCCGTCAAGGCCAAGCTGCAGCAGATGGAAATCGCCCTGACGGCGTGATCCCCGCCTGAACGCCCGCGCCGCATGCGCGCCCTTCGCGCCCCGGCCCTACGCATCAAGAAACTATTAACGGAGTTAGTATGCAACTCAACCCATCTGAAATCAGCGAACTGATCAAGAGCCGCATCCAGGGTCTCGAAGGCGGCGCTGAAGTGAAGAACCAAGGCACGGTGATCTCCGTGGCCGACGGTATCTGCCGCATCCACGGCCTGTCGGACGTGATGCAAGGCGAGATGCTGGAATTCCCGGGCAATACCTTTGGCCTGGCGATGAACCTCGAGCGCGACTCCGTCGGCGCCGTGATCCTGGGCGCCTACGAGCACATCTCGGAAGGCGACACCGTCAAGTGCACCGGCCGCATCCTGGAAGTGCCGGTCGGCCCGGAACTGCGTGGCCGCGTGGTCAACGCTCTGGGCCAGCCGATCGACGGCAAGGGTCCGGTCAACGCCAAGCTGACCTCGCCGGTGGAAAAGATCGCTCCGGGCGTGATCGCCCGTGAGTCCGTCTCCCAGCCGATGCAGACCGGCCTCAAGTCGATCGACGCGATGGTGCCGATCGGCCGTGGCCAGCGTGAGCTGATCATTGGCGACCGCCAGACCGGTAAATCGGCCGTGGCAGTGGACGCGATCATCAACCAAAAAGGTCAGAACATGACCTGCGTGTACGTGGCGATCGGCCAGAAGGCCTCGACCATCAAGAACATCGTCCGCTCGCTGGAACAGCACGGCGCGATGGAGTACACCATCGTGGTCGCCGCGACCGCGTCGGAATCGGCTGCGATGCAGTACATCTCGGCCTACTCGGGCTGCGCGATGGGCGAATACTTCCGCGACCGCGGCGAAGACGCGCTGATCGTGTACGACGACCTGTCCAAGCAGGCCGTGGCCTACCGCCAGATCTCCCTGCTGCTGCGCCGCCCGCCGGGCCGCGAAGCGTATCCGGGCGACGTGTTCTACCTGCACTCGCGTCTGCTCGAGCGCGCTGCGCGCGTGAACGCCGACTACGTGTCCGCCTTCACCAACGGCGCCGTGACCGGCAAGACCGGCTCGCTGACCGCCCTGCCGATCATCGAAACGCAAGCAGGTGACGTGTCCGCCTTCGTGCCGACCAACGTGATCTCGATCACCGACGGCCAGATCTTCCTGGAGACCTCGCTGTTCAACGCCGGTATCCGTCCTGCGATCAACGCCGGTATCTCGGTGTCGCGCGTCGGTGGTGCTGCGCAGACCAAGGTCATCAAGGGCCTGTCCGGCGGTATCCGTACCGACCTGGCACAGTACCGTGAGCTGGCTGCGTTCGCCCAGTTCGCGTCCGACCTGGACGAATCGACCCGCAAGCAGCTGGACCGCGGCGCCCGCGTGACCGAACTGCTGAAGCAGGCCCAGTACGCACCGCTGCCGATCTCGCTGATGGCGGCCTCGCTGTACGCCGTGAACAAGGGCTATTTCGACGACGTCGAAGTCAAGAAAGTGCTCGCGTTCGAAGCCGGCCTGCACGCCTACCTGAAGACCAAGCAGGCTGCGCTCCTCGCCAAGATCGAAGAATCGAAGCAACTGGACAAGGACGGCGAAGCTGCGCTGGCCGCCGCCATTGCCGATTTCAAGAAATCGGGCGCGTTCTGATGATGCCAGGGGGCTCCGGCCCCCGGCGATAAGGAGTAAGGACTCATGGCAGTAGGCAAAGAGATACGTGGCAAGATCAAGAGCGTAGAGAATACGAAGAAGATCACCAAGGCGATGGAAATGGTCGCCGCATCGAAAATGCGCAAGGCGCAGGATCGCATGCGCGCCGCCCGTCCCTACAGTGAGAAGATTCGGAACATCACCGCCAATCTTGCGACTGCGAATCCTGAGTACACGCACCCGTTCATGGCCAAGGCCAAGAATGCCCAGCCTTCCAAGAAGGTCGGCTTCATCATCGTCACGACCGACAAGGGTCTGTGCGGTGGCCTTAACACGAACGTGCTGCGCCTGGTGACGCAGAAATCCCGCGAGCTGGAACAGGCGGGCAACAAGATTGAAGCAGTTGCCATCGGCAACAAGGGCCTCGGTTTCCTGAACCGGATCGGCGTGCCTGTCGTCTCGCACGTGATCCAGATCGGCGACACGCCCCACCTGGACAAGCTCATCGGGCCGGTGAAGGTCATGCTCGACGCTTACCAGGAAGGGCAGCTGGACGCGGTCTACCTGTGCTACACCAAGTTCATCAACACCATGCGCCAGGAGCCGCAGGTGGAGCAACTGCTCCCGCTGGCCGCCGACCGCATGGAGGCCGACAAGGCGTCCCGTTCCTGGGACTACCTGTACGAGCCCGACGCGGCTGTCGTGATCGATGAACTGCTGGTGCGTTACGTCGAAGCGCTGATTTATCAGGCGGTCGCGGAAAACCTGGCGTCCGAGCAGTCGGCACGCATGGTCGCGATGAAGTCGGCGAGCGACAACGCAGGCAACGTGATTGGTGAACTCAAGCTGGTCTACAACAAGACCCGCCAGGCCGCCATCACGAAGGAACTGTCCGAGATCGTTGCCGGCGCGGCGGCGGTGTAACGAATTTCAATATATAGAGAAGGAACGAAAATGGCTGATGGCAAAATCGTTCAGTGTATCGGCGCTGTGGTTGACGTGGAATTTCCGCGTGACGCGATGCCGAAGGTGTTTGACGCACTGAAAATGGAAGGCTCCGCGCTGACCCTGGAAGTTCAACAGCAGCTCGGCGACGGCGTGGTCCGTACCATTGCTCTGGGTTCGTCCGAAGGTCTGCGTCGCGGCATGACCATCCAGAACACCGGCAACCCGATCATGGTGCCGGTCGGTACTGCGACCCTGGGCCGCATCATGGACGTGCTGGGCAACCCGATCGACGAGCGGGGCCCGGTGTCGCTGGAGCGCACCGCCTCGATCCACCGCGCAGCGCCGGAATACGACGAGCTGTCGCCGTCGCAGGAACTGCTGGAAACCGGCATCAAGGTGATCGACCTGGTCTGCCCGTTCGCCAAGGGCGGTAAGGTCGGCCTGTTCGGCGGCGCCGGCGTGGGCAAGACCGTGAACATGATGGAACTGATCAACAACATCGCCAAGGCGCACTCGGGTCTGTCCGTGTTCGCCGGCGTGGGTGAGCGTACCCGTGAAGGTAACGACTTCTACCACGAGATGGCCGATGCGAAGGTCGTGGACCTGGACAACCTGGGCAACTCCAAGGTCGCCATGGTGTACGGCCAGATGAACGAACCGCCGGGCAACCGCCTGCGCGTGGCACTGACCGGCCTGACCATCGCGGAATCGTTCCGTGACGAAGGCCGTGACGTTCTGTTCTTCGTGGATAACATCTACCGCTATACCCTGGCCGGTACCGAAGTGTCCGCACTGCTGGGCCGGATGCCGTCCGCGGTGGGCTACCAGCCGACCCTGGCCGAAGAGATGGGCCGCCTGCAGGAGCGCATCACCTCCACCAAGACTGGTTCGATCACCTCGATCCAGGCCGTGTACGTTCCTGCGGATGACCTGACTGACCCGTCGCCGGCGACCACCTTCGGTCACCTGGACTCGACCGTGGTGCTGTCGCGTGACATCGCCGCGCTGGGTATCTACCCGGCCGTGGACCCGCTCGACTCGACCTCGCGCCAGCTGGATCCGCTGGTCGTGGGCCAGGAGCACTACGACACCGCGCGCGCCGTGCAGGGCACCCTGCAGCGCTACAAGGAACTGCGTGACATCATCGCGATTCTGGGCATGGACGAGCTGGCACCGGAAGACAAGCTGGTGGTGGCCCGTGCCCGTAAGATGCAGCGTTTCCTGTCGCAGCCGTTCCACGTGGCGGAAGTCTTCACCGGCTCGCCGGGCAAGTACGTCTCGCTGAAGGACACGATCAAGGGCTTCAAGATGATCGCATCGGGCGAGCTGGACCACCTGCCGGAGCAGGCGTTCTACATGGTTGGCACGATCGAAGAAGCAATCGAGAAGGCCAAGAAGCTCGGCTAATGTGACGCGCAGGCGTGGCCGCTGCGGCGGCCGCGCTGTGCATCGATAGGACAACTATGGCAAACACTATTCACGTGGACGTGGTGTCGGCGGAAGAGCAGATCTTTTCCGGCGAAGCCGAGTTCGTCGCGTTGCCGGGTGAAGCGGGCGAGCTGGGGATCTATCCCAAGCACACGCCGCTGATCACGCGCATCCGCCCGGGCGCGGTGCGCATCAAGGTGGCGGGCCAGGCGGACGAGGAATTCGTGTTCGTGGCCGGCGGCCTGCTCGAGGTGCAGCCGAACGCCGTTACCGTGCTGGCCGATACCGCGATCCGCGGTCACGACCTGGACGAGGCGAAGGCATCGGAAGCGAAGAAGCGCGCCGAAGAGCTGATGACGAACAAGGACTCGACGATCGACTACGCGAAGGCCCAGGCCGAACTGGCCGCCGCCATCGCGCAGCTCGCCGCGATCCAGAAGCTGCGCGCCAAGCGCTGAGCTTCACCTCCGCAGTAAAGGAAAGGGCAGCCTCGGCTGCCCTTTTCGTTTTGGTTCCGTATGTTCCGCTGACAGTTAACAAGCGCAGCGTCCATCGATGGCCTAAGCTGTCTCCATGAACGCGCGCTCCGACAGCGATAACGAACTGCTCGCCAAAGTGGCCACCGACGTGGCGGTCCTTACCGCACGCTTCGATGCCACGCTGCCGCATGTGGCCACGAAGGCCGATCTCTTGGGCGTCAAAGACGAGATTGCCGGCGCCCGGCTGGCTTCGAAGGCCGATCTCCTGGGCGTCAAAGACGAGATTGCCGGCGCTCGGCTGGCTTCGAAGGCCGATCTCCTGGGCGTCAAAGAAGAGATGGCTGGCATTCGGCTCTACGTGGGTGACGTTCAACTCAGCGTCGAGCGAACGATCAATGCGCGGCTGAGCAAGATGCAGTACTGGCTGATCGGCACCATCGTCACCGGCGCGTTCGGCATCGGGGGCATGTATGCGAGCCTGATCGCGCATAGTGACGCCCAGTTTGCCCAGCTAAGGCAGGAGATGAGGGCCGATCGCGAGCAGTTGCGCCAGGAGATGAAGGTCGATCGGGAGCAGTTGCGGCAAGAGAGCAAGGCCGACCGCGAGCAGGTGCGGCAAGAGATTGCCGGGCTCTCAAACCGCATCGACAGCGTGCTGGCGGCCAAGACCGGAGCATCGCCGCCCCTCCCGCGCAGATAGTTCCCCGCTTTCCCATGAAGCTTGAGGCTGCTCTAACCCGGCCCGCCCGCTGCTGACTAAGGTGTGTCTCATCGGGGCCCGCGTGCCCCCCGCACTTGAGTGAAGGAGCAGCATCATGGAAATCAAGGACGACACCGAAGCCCTGCGGCAATACCTGTCCACCACCGACCCCGAGGCCGACATCGTCGAGTCCGTGCACCGCGCGGAAGTGGACGCCGCCACCGCCATGACCATCATGGCCAACCCCAAGGCCGCGATCAAGGCCATGGGCGTGCCGACGACCGATGAATCGGCCGTGCAGGTCACGATGAAGAACCGCGCCGACCGCGCCGCCGTCACCAGCCTCGCGACCGAGGCGGCCCGTGCGGCCCGGCTGCGCCGCATCATCATCATCGTGATCCATTACCGCAACTGCGACGCCGACATCATCATCTTCGCCTCGTAACCGCAGTCCCGGCGGAGCCGCCCCGCGCGCCTCCGCCACCTTCCTAAAAGTTCCCCGCACCGCCCAGATTCACCGCAAGCCCGCTGCAATTCTGTGCCCTAACCTGAGGTACATGGATCTCGCCGCCGACAATTCACACGACGACGCTCGACGCTTGCGCGACGAATGCATCGTCACATCGGTCGCGCTGTGGGGGCTGCTCATTATCTGGGTCATCGCGAGCTGGGCTTTCTATTTCGCCATGCCTGTCGTCCATCGGTGGGCCGCAATGCAAGTACAGCTTGAGCATCAAGAGCAAGTCCTGCAAGCCTTGCAGGCGGAGGCGCGCCAGCCGACCGCAGTCCGCGACTGCGCCGGGGCCCCTCCAGCGCCGCCATCACCGCGCTGAGGCCGTGCGACGGGGCGGGCGGCGATTTGCTACGCTTGTGTATCCGACAACACAAGCAGCGACCACGCCATGAGATCGATCCCCCACATCCTCCAGGAGAGCCACACCATCGCCGTGGTCGGCCTTTCCCCCAAGCCGGACCGCCCCAGCCAGGGCGTGGCCCACTACCTGCAAGACCACGGCTACCGCATCATCCCGGTGAACCCGCGCTATGAGGGCCAGCAGATCCTGGGCGAAAAGGTCTACCCCGACCTGCATGCCGCCGCCGACGCCCTGGCCGCCACCGGCACCCGCATCGACATCGTGCAATGCTTCCGCAAGCCGGAGGAGATCCCCGCCATCGCCAGGGACGCCATCGCCGTGCGCGCCTCGGTCCTGTGGATGCAGCTGGGCATTGCGAACCAGCAGGCCGCCGACCTCGCCGCGGCCGCCGGCCTGGACGTCGTGCAGGACGCCTGCATGAAAGTGGAACACGCGATGACAGTAGGCGCCTGATGGACGCCCGCGAGCGCTTCCGCGCCCCCAAGGATCTCCAGCTGCGCGACGCGGACGCCAGCGACAAGCCCCTGCGTGTGCAGTCCGATGAACCGGGCAGCGTGATCAAGCAGCGCGAGCGTGACCAGGCCAGCGAGATCGCCAGCGATCTGGACGACCAGCAGACCAAGCTCTACGCCTCCCGTAACCAGAAGCTGCTGATCATCCTCCAGGGCACCGACACCTCCGGCAAGGACGGCACCATCAAAGCCCTGTTCGCCGGCATGAACCCGATGGGCCTGAACGCGGTCGGCTTCAAGGCGCCGACGGAGGAAGAAAAGAACCACGACTACCTCTGGCGCGTGCACCGCCACGCCCCCGGCAACGGCGAGATCGCCGTCTGGAACCGCAGCCACTACGAGGAGGTCCTGATCACGCGCGTGCTCGGCATGATCGACGCGGAGGAATGCGAGCGCCGCTACGCCCAGCTCCGCGACTTCGAGCGCATGCTGGCCGAAAACGGCACCACCATCATGAAGGTGTTCCTGCACATTTCGAAGGAGGAGCAGCGCGAGCGCCTGCAGGCGCGCCTGGACGACCCGGACAAGCACTGGAAGTTCGACCCCGCCGACCTCGAGCAGCGCAAGCACTGGGACGCCTACCAGAAAGCCTACGAGGACGCGATCAACGCCACCAACACCGATGCCGCGCCGTGGTACATCGTCCCGGCCGATTCCAAGACCCACCGCAACCTGATCATCGCCACCCTGCTGCGCGACGTGTTCCGCGGCATGGACCTGCAGTTCCCCAAGACCGATCCGAAGATCGGCAAGCTCAAGCTGGAGTAGCCACCGCCGGCGCCGGCGCGTGCAAGCCGCAGGGCGGCGCCAGGCCATCGTCCGGCTCGTCGGCCGTGCCGTCCAGCAGGTCGATCAGGCGCCCGAACGCAGCCTGGTCGCCGCCGCTCGATTGCAGGGCCACGTCGCGCGCCAGGTCGCGCAGCCGCCATTCGATTTCGCGCGAGGCCACGATGCGCTCGAAGTGCACCGCCGCGCCGCCCTCGTGCAGGCCGTGGCCCGGCCGCATCCACGTGTCCAGCCCGGTGCTGACGAAGGCGCGCTGCACTGCTTCCAGCCGCTCCAGCGTCCGCGCAATCAGGGTGCGCCCGGCCGCCGAGCCGTGCCCGCCGCCCGCCACCAGCCATTCGGCCATCTGGTGCGCCGACTGCATGCGCCAGAACAGGCGTTCGACGTCGGCGCCGCCTTCGATCTGCTCGTCCAGCATCTCCAGCCGGGCCTGGGTGCGCAGCGCGCCCGAGACGGCCGAGACCAGGTCGTGCGCCTGCTCGCCCGGGATGATCTTCAAGGCCAGTTCGGCCCGCTCCAGCGGCTGGTCGCGGTTCAGCAGGCCCGCGATCATCTCCGCCACCGCCACCGCCTGGCCCGGGCCGCTGATGCTGTGCCCGCCCACCTGGCGTGGATAGCCGGAGCCGTTGAAGCGCTCATGGTGCTCCGCCACCGCCCGCCCGACCGCCAGCGGAAACGAGTCCAGCTCGTTGACCAGCATCTGCCCGATGCGCGGGTGCGCCACGATGTGCGCCCACTCGTGCGGCCGCAGCCGCTTGCCCGGCGCCAGCCAGGCCGGATCGATGTACAGCTCGCCCAGGTCGTGCAGCAGGCCCGCGATCCCGGCCGCCACCTGGTCGTCCTCGGACAGGCGCAGGGTGCGCGCCATCGCGATCGCCAGCAGGCTCACCAGCACGCAATGGTCGAGGGCCTGCGGGTGCCCGTCGGCGGCCAGGCCCAGCAGCAGGGCGGTCGAATGACTGAACTCGACGGTGGCCAGCAAATGGATGGGTGAGCGCTCACGTACCGCCAGAGCGAGGATGCGCCTCAGCGGCGCGCAGGTGTCGATCAGGTGCCGCGCCCGTTCCACGATCAGCTGGGCGTCCGGCGCTGACTCCAATCCCAGGCAGGCTTCCAGCGGCCGCTTCAGCTTGTGCTGGGTGATGCGCGCCTGCACCTCGGGCGTGAAACCGTCCCCGGCGGCCGCCAGCTTCTGCCCGCGCTGGTCGAAGATGTCCTCCATGACCAGCACCGATTGCCGCTGGGCCAGCGCCACCAGGCGCCGCAGCACGTGCGGATTCACGGCGGTGGGCAGGCTCATGTCGGGCATTGCGCGCTCCTGGGCGGTCGAAGAGTTACGCAGATTACATGAGTTATTTCCGTGTGGCAACGCGATTGTGCTGACAGCGATCAGGAGCGCGTTAAGATGTGGTTTCTGTCGTTTTGATAACACGTCCATGACATGATCGAGATCCCGCCCGGCGTCATCAGTCTCAAGGACGAAGGTTCCGGCCGTTGGTGGACCGTTCCCATCGCCCCCTTCCTGCTGGCGGCCACGCCGGTGACCCAGGCTGACTATGCGGGCGTGCCGGGGCCTGAGGGCCAGCTGCCCGCCACCGGCGTGAGCTGGGACGATGCCGTCCGCTACTGCAACCGCCGCTCGGCGGCCGAGGGCTTGCGCCCGGCCTACGCACTGGATCCGGACCAGGGCGCCGTCTGGGACCGCAGCGCCGACGGCTATCGCCTGCCCACCGAAGCCGAATGGGAATTCGCCTGCCGCGCTGGCAGCAACGCAGCGCGCTATGGCGAACTGGAAACCATCGCCTGGTACCGCGCCAATGCGGACGGCGGGCCCCATCCGGTCGGCGTGTTGGCGCCCAATGCTTGGGGCCTGCATGACATGCTCGGCAACGTGTGGGAGTGGTGCTGGGACCTGTACGACCCCGCGGTCTACGGCAGCTACCGCGTGTTCCGCGGGGGCGGCTGGAACGATGCGCCGGAACAGCTGCGCGCCGCCTGCCGCCGCAAGAGCCATCCGACGTACAGCGTGGACGACCTGGGCTTTCGGCTGGCGCGCTCCGGCTAGCGGTGCCGGACGCGCACCGGCCGCCGCTGGGCCAGCCGGGCCAGCATGGCGCGCACGGCGGCGGCCTGGGGCCCGGCGCGACCGTAGAACCCGCTGCTGGAGTAGCCCCAGTAGTCCCAGCAGCCGAGCGGATTGTAGGGCAGGGTGGTTGGCGCCACTTGTGGATACAGCACCACAATGCGGTTGGCGGCGGCGGTCTCGTTGTACCCGGCGTAGCGGTAGAAATGGTCCTCCACCGCGTTCACAGTCTGGAAGCAGCCGTGAAAGGCGACATGCACCCGGCAGGCTGAGCGACGGCACGCGCTCGGGATGAAGGCGTAGCCCTCGGCCGCCAGCCCGCTGCTGGCCGCCGCGTAGCGCCGCTGGTCGAAGCGGACGATGCTGCCCTCCACCGGCTGCCCGGCCGGCGCGGCCGCGATCCCATCGTACAGCGCCGCCAGCAGCTCCCCGGCCAGCGTGCGGCCGCAGTTGTTGAAGTAGGGTGGCAGGTTGGACTGGCAGGCGCTGTCCTGCGGGCGGGCGGTGATCATGCCGTGGCCCGCCTGCACGTTGTTCACATAGGTGATGGACGCCGCCTGCGCCAGCTCGTAGAAGCGGCGGGTCTGCGCCATCACCACTTTGGTCACCACTTCGTCCTGGATGCCACTGAAGAGAAAAACGCGCTGGTGGCGGATGCCCGCAAGCGCATCGACCTGTCCCTGCGCGGCAAAGTCCTGCGTCTTCGCCCACAGCACCGTGGCATCGGGCGGGTCGACGCCCGCAGCGGCCGGGTTCATGCAGCGCGAGAAGGCGTTCCACAGCGGCGGATTGGACTCCGGTTCGCCCGCGCAGAAATATGGCCCGCCCGCGATCATCCCCACGCCGGACACGGTGCTGGAATACGCCACCGCGAACTGCTCCGCCATGTACGCGCCCGACGACACGCCGGACACCGTGGTCTGACCCAGGTCCACGCCCAGCGCCGGCAGCTGCGGCGCCCCGCGCGCGGGCACGGCGATCGGGGCCAGTACACCGGCTGCCAGCACCCAGGCCGGAGCGGTGTGCGCC
>NZ_SPVF01000132.1 GCF_004614185.1 Zemynaea arenosa
CGGACGCCGTGGCGGCCGAGCCGCCCCCGCAGCCCAGCAATGCCAGCAGGGCGGCCATGCACACGGTGTGTCTCATTTCGTCTCCTTATATTGTGTTGGCTTGTCTTGATTGACTTTCACGTACTTCATGATGCTGCGGAAGGTGTCGGTCCAGTACTCGCCCCGGTGCGCGGCCAGGTAGCGCAGCAGCTCCTCGTGCGCCTCGTTCGACGTGGCCAGGTGATCGCCGCCGATGCCATGGAAGGTGAAGTTCACCATCGTCCCGCGCTGCGCCGCGCGCTGCACGATGGCGATCAGCTGCGCACCCGTCAGCCCCACCGGCGCCAGCACCGGCACCGCATACGGATCGAGCGTGCGCATGTCGTCGATCACGCCGCTGCCCGGTCCCGCCTTGATGGCGACGAAGCTGGCGCGCACCAGCGGCAGGTAGTCGCCGCCGCGCGCCACATGATCCCCGCACGGCACGGTGTAGGTGCGCTCGTGCTCTCCGTCGAGCGCCTGCAGCAGCGTGTTGGCCAGCAGTACCTGCTCCTGCATCTGCCCCGCCAGCGTCGTATCCAGATCGCGCCGCGGCTGCAGCCACGCGCGGTCCGGCTGGCTGCCGGAGCACTGGTGGAACAGACTGTGGTTGCCCAGTTCATGCCCGGCGCGCGCCGCGGCCCGCCATTCCTCCATGCGCTGGGCGATCGTGGGGCTGGCCAGCTCCAGGTAGAAGCTGGCCTTCAGCCCATGGCGGTTCAGGGCCGGGATGGCGTTGTCCAGCTGCGACGGCGCCGCGTCGTCGTAGGCCAGGCTGACCGCGGCACGGGCGCCGTGCGGCCAGGGGAACGGCGCGCCGCTCACCGTGCGCGCGGCCCGGTCGGAACCCGCCACCGGCGCAGCCGCCTCCTGCGCCGCCACATCCCCGCCGACGGCCAGGTGCACCGCCAGCGCGACCAGCCCCGGAGCCGCATGCCATGTCGTTCGAGTCATCGGATCCCCTCGCAGATTGGAAACGTTACCATATCGTGAAAAAAATATATCACCGCCCGTTTTGGACCGTCAAACGGAATCGTTCCCAACGATTTCCCGCCCGCCGCCGGACGCGTGGCCCGGAATCTGTTGCGCCGTTGTCCACAAAGGAGGAATGGCCCCAAATGTTCAGAATATTTCGTTGACAATTTATATTGCCCATCCTAATATTCAACCAGCTCATATGGAAACGTTTCCATAAGCAGCGGGACTGCACCGGAACCCGACCCGCGAGGAATCGGTTCCACCAGTGTCAGGCCGGCGATTCGCACCACGCCCAGGGCGGCCCAGAGAAGGCGCGGGGCGAACCATTCAGAGAAAAACCAGGAGACCAGATGCACTATCCCAAAGCAAAACGCAATTTGCTGAGCTTGGCGGTTGCCAGTGCCTGCACGACCTTCCTCGTGCCGGCCTATGCTCAGGAACAGACCCCGGCCACCACGGCCAATGATTCGACCACCCAGCCCGCCGTCCAGCAGGTGACCGTCACCGGCTTCCGCGCAGCTTTGGCCACCTCGCTCGGCCTGAAGCGCAATTCGGACGGTATCGTCGACGGCATCGTCGCCGCCGACATCGGCAAATTCCCGGACACGAACCTGGCCGAATCGCTGCAGCGCATCTCGGGCGTGTCGATCGACCGCAGCATCGGCGAAGGCTCCAAGGTTACCGTGCGTGGCGTGGGCCCCGACTTCAACATGGTGCTGCTGAACGGCCGCCAGATGCCGACCTCGAACCTGGGCGACCTGAATGGCCGCGCGTTCGACTTCGCCAACCTGGCCTCCGAAGCGATCTCCCAGATCCAGGTCTACAAGACCAGCCGCGCCGAGACCCCGACCGGCGGTATCGGCGCCACCCTGAACGTGATGACCAGCCGTCCGCTGGACGTGAAAGGCACCCAGGCCACCGTGGGCGTGAAGGGCGTGTACGACACCTCGATGAAGCACCTGCCGGGCGACGTCAAGCCAAGCAAGTCGGTGACGCCGGAGATCTCGGGCCTGTACTCCACCACCAGCGCCGACGGCAAGTTCGGCGTGGCGCTGTCGGCCAGCTACCAGGAACGCAACCTGGGCTACAACCAGGCCGCGGTGCCGGGCGGCTGGCGCGGTCCGTTCCGCGGCGATGAGAACAACTGGGGCACGCTGACCGGTGACTCGACCGCCCAGAACAAGCCGAAGCCCACCGACATGTACGCGGTGCCGCAGAACCTGAACTACTCGATGAACGGCGTGGAGCGCAAGCGCACCAACGCCCAGCTGACCCTCCAGTGGGAGCCGGTCAAGGAACTGCGCACCACCCTGGACTACACCTACTCCGAGAACAAGATCGCGACCCGCCGCAACGACGTGTCGGCGTGGTTCAACTTCGGCAAGTCGGATTCCACCTGGACCAATGGCCCGGTGGCCGCACCGCTGGTGTACACGGAGATCATCAACCCCGCCACCAGCGACATCGCGATGGGCGGCGGCTTGTTCGCCACCAAGACCCAGAACAAGTCGCTGGGCTTCAACGCGGACTGGAAGTTCTCGCCTGACATGCGCTTCGAATTCGACGTGCACCACTCGACCGCCGAATCGATGGCCGACAGCCCGTGGGGTTCGAGCAGCACGCTCGGTACCGCAAGCTTCAGCCGCGGCACCACCACCGCCGACTTCTCGAACGACTTCCCGGTCCTGTCGATCCAGGGCGCAGACTTCGTCCGGGCCGGCCAGCAGGTCACCGGCTCGGTGTTCCAGCGCGGCTACATGAAAGGCATCGTCGACCAGGCGCAGGTCAAGGGCCGCATCAACATCGGTGAAGCGTCCAACCTGAAGTTTGGCCTGGGCGCGACCGATGTGTCCAACCGCTCCGCGTTCTCCAACAACCAGCGTGACGACACCTGGGGCGGCGCCACCAAGGCATCGGACTATCCGAGCAGCCTGTGGCACCAGGAGAGCCTGCGCCAGTACTTCAGCAAGCTCTCGGGCAGCGACAATCCGAACCTCTTCAACACCTTCTACACCTTCAACTTCGAAGAGGTGCGTGCGCTGGCCGCCAAGGTCACCGGCAAGCCGGAGCTGTACCAGCCGAAGCCCGATGGCGTGTGGGACACCGACCAGCGTACCAAGGAGAAGTCCAAGTCGCTCTACCTCCAGTTCAACACCGACTGGGACACCGCGATGCCGCAGCATACCTCCCTCGGCCTGCGCTATGAGAAGACCGATGTGACCTCCAGCGCGCAGGTGCTGAGCGCCACGGGCATCTCGATGTCGTCGGCGAACGAGTTGAACCTGATCCAGGGTGCGCCGACCTTCACCACGCTGACTGGTGCATACAACAACCTGCTCCCGAGCCTGGACTACGACATCGACCTGCGCTCCGACATCAAGCTGCGCGCCAGCTACGGCGAGACCATCGGCCGTCCGCGCTGGGACCAGATCCAGGGCGGCCAGGTGCTGAACTCCCTGGTGCGTGTGAACGGCGGTACCGGTTCGCAGGGTAACCCGGGCCTGAAGCCGGTCAAGTCGAAGAACTTCGACCTGTCGCTCGAGTGGTACTACGACAAGCAGAGCTTCCTGGCGATGAACTTCTTCAAGAAGAACCTGGAGGACTACGCCGGCCAGTCGCAGATCACTGCCACTCCGTTCAATCTGCCCACCCCGATTGGCGGCAAGTACTGGACCCAGGCGCAGGCGGCCACCAGCTGCGGCAACGATGCAGTCTGCATCCGCAACTACATCTTCCGCAACTTCAACGGCCAGCCGGGTGTGACGCGCGGCGCGGATGACGTCAACGGCAATGCGACCGGTACCCTGGTCGGCCAGCCGGGCGATCCGATCGCGCAGTTCCAGATCAACTCCTTCAGCAACCAGAAGGAAGCCAGCCTGCATGGCCTGGAGTTCAACGTCCAGCACATGTTCGGCAACACCGGCTTCGGTGTGCAGGCCAACTACACCTACGTGCACTCCGGCCTGACCTACGATAACTTCAAGGCCGGCGAGCAGTTCGCGCTGGTGGGTCTGTCGAATTCGGCCAACCTGGTGGGTATCTACGAGGACGACAAGTGGTCCATGCGCGCGGCCTACAACTGGCGCGGCGAGTTCCTCAATTCCACCTTCGACAGTGCCGGTCCGAACCCGCAGTACACGGAGCCGTACGGCCAGCTGGATATCTCGGTGAGCTACAACATCACGCCGAAACTGTCCGTCAGCTTCGAGGGCATCAACGTGACCGACGAGACCTCGCGCTCGCACGGCCGCAACGAGCGGATGGTGGACTACGCAACCCAGACCGGCCCGCGCTGGATGGCTGGCCTGCGCTACAAGTTCTGATGTCGTAAAGGTTTCGATGATGTGGTCCCCTCGCATCATCGGGAAGCTCTGACGAAACGGCTGCTGGCCTGCCAGCAGCCGTTTCCGTTAGACTGAGTCGTTCGTAGCAAACTTGGAATTCTCATGGTGGATCGCTCGGATCAAACCATCCGGCATATCGTGATCGTAGGCGGTGGCTCGGCCGGCTGGCTGACTGCCGGTGTGCTGGCAGCAGATCACCGTGCCGCAGCGCCGGACGGGCTGCGCATTACCCTGATCGAATCCCCGGACGTGCCGCCGATCGGCGTCGGCGAAGGTACCTGGCCTTCCATGCGCGATACGCTGCGCCGTATCGGCGTCTCCGAATCGGCCTTCTTCCGTTCCTGCGATGCCGCCTTCAAGCAGGGCTCATTGTTCCGCGGCTGGCGCGATGGCAGCGCCCAGGATTACTACTTCCACCCCTTCAGCCTTCCGCAAGGCTTCGGCGATGCGCCGCTCGCCGAACGCTGGCTGCAGCGTTTTACAGACACCCCGTTCGCCGACTTGGCCAGCCACCAGCCGCACCTGTGCGCGCAGGGCCGCGCGCCCAAGCAGATGGCGACGCCGGAATTCGCATCGGTGGCCAACTACGGCTACCACCTGGACGCGGGCAAGTTCGGCCTGTTCCTGCGCCAGCACTGCGTGGAGAGGCTGGGCGTGCGCTGGGTGCCGGACCATGTCGTCGGCATCGAAGCGCACGACAACGGCGATGTGCGCGCCGTACGTACTCGCGAGCACGGCGCCATCGAGGCCGACCTGTTCGTGGACTGCACCGGCATGCAGTCCCTCCTGCTGGGCAAGCACTACGAGGTCCCCTTCGTCTCGCAGAAGCAGGTGCTGTTCAACGACAGCGCGCTCGCCGTGCAGGTGCCGTACGCGCACGAAGATGCGCCGATCGCCTCGCAGACCACCTCCACCGCGCAGGGCAGCGGCTGGATCTGGGACATCGGCCTGCCCGCGCGGCGCGGCATCGGCCATGTGTATTCGAGCGCGCACACCACGGACGACAAGGCGGAGCACGAGCTGCGCGCCTACGTGCACGCCAGCGGCGGCCCGGCACCGGATGACCAGCCCAGGCCGCGCAAGCTGACCTTCCAGCCCGGCTACCGCGAGCGCTTCTGGCATCGCAACGTGGTTGCCATCGGCCTGTCCTCCGGCTTCATCGAGCCGCTGGAAGCGTCCGCGCTGGCGATGGTGGAGCTGTCCGCCGCCATGCTGAGCGACAATATGCCCGCCACCCGCGCGGACATGGACATCGTCGCGCGCCGCTTCAACGACGCCTTCCGCTACCGGTGGGAACGCGTCATCGATTTTCTCAAGCTGCACTATGTGCTGAGTGACCGCACCGACAGCGCCTATTGGCAGGACAACCGCGCGGAGGCATCGGTGCCGGAGCGCGTGCGCGAGCTGCTCGCGCTGTGGCGCCACCGGCCACCCTCGCGCCTGGACTTCCACCGGCTGGACGAAGTGTTCCCCGCCGCGAGCTACCAGTACGTCCTCTATGGCATGGGCTTCCGCACCGCACCGACCACGCACGCCGCCTGGCGCGACGCGGAGACGGCCGACGAGCACTTCCGCCAGGCCGCCGCTCTCACCACCCGCATGCTCGGCGCCTTGCCCGGCAACCGGGACCTGATCAACCACATCTGCCGCCACGGTCTGACTCGGATCTAAACCGGCACTCATTCACCCAACGCAAGGCCACCAATGCCAAATACCGTTTTGCTGAACAACGTCGACCACAAGGACCTGCGCGTGATCACCGAGCGCGGGGCCCAGTACGGCGACAACGTGAGCTTTGCCCTGACCTTCCCAAGCGAATTCCGCGCGCTGCAATCGCACTATCCGATCGTCTTCCGTAAAAACGGCGACGGCAGCAGCTTCGAAGCCATCGCGCTGCTCGGCTTCGTGGAAGGCGAAAACCTGTTCCTGGAACAGAACCGCTGGGACGCCACTTATATCCCGCTGACCGTCGACCGGCTGCCCTTCCTGATCGGGCGCGATGGCGAGGAGCTGATGATCCACGTCGACCTGGACCACCCGCGCGTACACAAGGGTGGAGAAGCGGGCGAGCCAGTGTTCCTGCAGTACGGCGGCAACACCGAATACCTGGAAGGCGTCTCGCAAAAGCTGAAGGACATTCACGAAGGCTTGCAGCGCAACGGCGCCTTCATGGCCGCGCTGCTGTCGCTGGAGCTGCTGGAACCATTCGTACTGGACATCCAGTTGAATGACGGCTCGCAGAACCGTCTGGCCGGCTTCTACACCATCAACGAAGACCGCCTGGCCGGCCTGGATGGCGCCACCCTGGAACGCCTGAATGCCAACGGCTACCTGCAGGCGATCTACATGGTGGTCGCGTCGCTCAACAACTTCCGCAGCCTGATCGACCGCAAGAACCGCCGGAATGCCATCGATCTCTGATTCCCCGGCCGCTCCGTCCCAGCTGCGCGCCATCCGCGAGGTCCACGGCCTCACGCCGCAGACGCTGACGGACGACCTGCTCGCATCCACCGAGCCACTGATCCTGCGCGGCCTGGTGTCGGAGTGGCCCGCCACCCAGGCCGGCCTGCGCTCCGCCGCCGACGGCGACGCCTACCTGCGCCAGTTCTACCGCGACGCGACCGTCAATGCGATGCTCGGCACGCCCGAGATCAAGGGACGCTTCTTCTACAACGAGGATGTCACCGGCTTTAACTTCTTCACCACCCGCGCGCGGCTGGATGCGGTGCTGGCGGAGATGCGCGACCACCTCGACGACGAGCAGCCGCCCGCCATCTACGTCGGCTCCACCACCATCGAGACCGCGCTGCCGGGCTTCCGCGAAGCGAACGACCTGCAGTTGGGCGCGCGCGATCCCCTGGCCAGCATCTGGATCGGCAACCGGAGCCGCATCGCCGCCCACTACGACCTGCCGGACAACATCGCCTGCGTCGTGATGGGCCGCCGCCGCTTCACTTTGTTCCCGCCGGAGCAGCTGGCCAACTTGTACGTCGGCCCGCTCGACTTCACGCCCGCCGGGCAGGCCATCAGCATGGTCGACTTCCACCAGCCGGACCTGCAGCGCTTCCCGCGCTTTGCGGAAGCGCTGCGCCACGCGCACGTGGCGGAGATGGAACCGGGGGATGCCCTGTTCATCCCCAGCATGTGGTGGCACCACGTGGAAGCGCTGGACCGCTTCAATGTGCTGGTCAACTACTGGTGGCGCCAGGCGCCCGGCTACATGGACACGCCGACCAATGCGCTGATGCTGGCGGTGCTGACCATGCGCGGCCTGCCGCCGGAGCAGCGTGCCGCGTGGCAGGAGATCTTCCGCCACTACATCTTCGAGCCGAGTGAGGAGAGCCTCGCCCACATTCCGCCGCACGCGCGCCACGCGCTGGCGCCGCTGACCGAGGATGGCGCGCGGGTGCTGCGCGGCCAGCTGCTCAAGCGCCTCAACCGATAACACACATAACAGAATTCAAGACAGGAGACCCATCGTGCAGAACAGCTCCACCCCAGCAGGCCGCCCGGTGCGGCGCGTTGTTATCGCCGGCGGCGGCACGGCCGGCTGGATGGCCGCAGCGGCCCTGTCCCGCATTCTCGGCAAGCGCCTCGACCTCACCCTGGTGGAGTCGGACGAAATCGGCACCGTCGGCGTGGGCGAAGCGACCATCCCGACCCTGCTCAACTTCCACAACATCCTGGAGATCAACGAGCGCGAATTCATGGCCGCGACCATGGCCACCTTCAAGCTCGGGATCAGCTTCGAGAACTGGCGCAACGTCAACGAGGACTACATCCACTCGTTCGGCCTGACCGGCACCGACCACTGGACCGCGGGCTTCCAGCACTTCTGGATGAAGGGCCGCGAGCGCGGGCTGGCCAGCGACTACGGCGACTACTGCCTGGAGCTGAAGGCCGCGCAGGCGCTCAAGTTCGCGCACCTGCCCAACAACGGCATGAATTACGCCTACCACATGGACGCATCGCGCTACTCGCGCTTCCTGCGCACCATGAGCGAGCACCATGGGACCAAACGGGTGGAGGGCAAGATCGCCAAGGTCAACACGGATGCCGCCACGGGGCACATCACCTCGCTGACGCTGGATTCCGGCAGCACCATCGAGGGCGATCTGTTCATCGACTGTACCGGCTTCCGCGCCCTGCTGATCGGGCAGACCATGGGCGTGCCGTACGAGGACTGGTCGCACTGGCTGTTCAACGACAGCGCGATCGCGGTGCAGACCGACGCCACCGGCCCGGCCGTGCCGATGACGCGCTCGATCGCGCATGCGTCGGGCTGGCAGTGGCGCATCCCGCTGCAGCACCGCATGGGCAACGGCGTGGTGTTCTCCAGCCGCTACATCGAGGACGATGCGGCCAAGTCGCTGCTTCTATCCACCGTCGCCGGCGAGCCGCTGACCGATCCGCGCGTGATCCGCTTCAAGCCCGGCCAGCGCCCGGAGACCTGGAAGGGCAACTGCGTGGCGCTGGGTCTTTCGTCCGGCTTCCTGGAACCGATCGAGTCGACCAGCATCCACCTGATCCAGCGCGGCATCATCCGGCTGATGCAGATGTTCCCGACCGACGGCATCAGCGCCCATGACGTGGCCGAGTTCAATCGCCAGTCCGCGCGCGAGCTGGAACACATCCGGGACTTCATCATCCTGCACTACAAAGTCACCAACCGCGTGGATTCGCCGTACTGGCGCGCGGCGCGCGAAATGGAGGTCCCGGCCTCGCTCCAGCACCGCATCGACCTGTTCCGCGAGACGGGCCGCGTGTTCCGCGAACCCACCGAACTGTTTGCCGAGAACTCGTGGATCCAGGTGATGCTCGGCCAGGGCATCATGCCGCGCACCCACCACCAGACCGCGGACCTGATGGGCGACCATGAGCTGTCCGGCTTCCTGAACGGCATCCGCGACACCATCGCGCGCACCGTGGCCCAGCTGCCGCCGCACCAGGCCTACGTGCAGCAGTACTGCGGCATCCCCAAGATGTAAGGGTCCAAACAAAAAAGGCCGCCGCGATTGCCCGCGGCGGCCAACCCTAACAGCTCACACTCACTACGCTTACACCGTGACAGGCGGCGCCTCGGCCGCGACTTCCTTGTGCAGGTTGGCGTACTTCACGCCGTAGAACAGGATGTAGGCATAGCAGATCGCCGGCACGTAGAACGACGGCTGCAGCCCGATGGAGTCGGCCACCATCCCTTGCAGGAACGGCACGATCGCGCCACCCACGATGGCCATGCACAGGATCCCCGAGCCCTGGCCGGTGTACTTGCCCAGGCCATGCAGCGCGAGGCTGAAGATGGTCGGGAACATGATGGAATTGAACAGCCCCACCGCGAGGATCGCCCACATCGCCGTGTGGCCGGAGCCGTAGACCGCGGTCAGCACCAGCAGGATCACCGCGGCCGAATTGAAGGCCAGGGTCTTGCCCGGGCTGACGTAGCGCATCACCGCAAAGCCCACGAAGCGGCCGATCAGCGCCCCGCCCCAGTAGTAGCTCACGTACTTGGCCGCTTCCGCCGCCGGCAGGCCCGCGATATGGCCTTCGCCAAGGAAGTTGACCAGGAAGCTGCCGATCGAGACTTCGCCACCCACGTACAGGAAGATACCGAGGGTGCCCAGCACCAGGTGCGGGTAGTTGAGGGCCGAGCCTTTCTCATTCACGCCGTCGATCGATGCGTCGTCGTGCGTGATCTTCGGCAGCTTGGCAACCGCGAACAGCACCGCCAGCACCGCCAGCGCGATAGCCAGGCCGATGTACGGCCCCTGCACGGTCGACACTTCCTGCGCGCGGTGCGCGGCCTGCTCGGCGGGCGAGAGCTTCGCCAGCTGGTCGGCGGCGATGCTGGTGACGGTCCCGAGGATCAGCATACCGCCCACGGCCGGGCCGATGGTGGTGCCGAGTGAATTGAAGGCCTGGGTCAGGGTCAGGCGGCTGGAGGCGGTGCGTGCCGGGCCGAGGACCGTGACGTAGGGGTTGGCGGCCACCTGCAGGATCGTGATCCCGGCCGCCAGCACGAAGAAGGCAAACAGGAACAGGCCGTAGCCGCTCATCGAGGCCGGGTAGAACATCGCGCAACCCGCCGCCGCGACCAGCAGGCCCACCACGGCGCCCTTCTGGTACCCGAGCCGCTTGATCAGCGCCCCGGCGGGAATCGATACGATGAAGTAGGCGCCGAAGAAGCAGAACTGCACCAGCATCGCCTGCACATAGGTCAGCGTGTAGATCGACTTCAGGTGCGGGATCAGCACGTCGTTCAGTGACGTCAGGAGGCCCCACATGAAGAACAGGATGGTGACGATCACCAGCGGCGCGGTGGTGTTACCGGGCGTGGTGTCCAGCGCCGGGTTGACGGCGGTGGTGGAAGAAGAAGCTTGCATGGTGTCTCCGGGGTCTCCGAGTGTCGTTCTGTTTTGACTTCTATTGTTCGGCCGCGATCTTTGCGGACAGCATGGCCGCCACGCCGATCAGGGCCGGGTACTGCTCCGTGATGAGGTAGGTCGGGATGCGCGCGAGGTAGCTGCTGAGCCGCCCCTTGTCCTCGAACCGCTGGCGGAACTGCGATTCGCTGAACAGCTTTCCCAGCCGCGGCACGATGCCGCCGCCGATGTACATGCCGCCCGTCGCGCCCAGGGTCAGCGCCACGTTGCCCGCCACGCTTCCGAGTATTGCACAGAACATCTTCACGGTGGCTTCACAGGCGGCGCTTTCCGCGCCTTGCCCGTCGAGCGCACGGCCAGTGATGTCCGGCGCCGCCAGCCGTTCGCCGGTGCGGGCGCGGTGGATCAGCTCCAGCCCCATGCCGGACAGCAGGCGCTCGGCCGACACGTGGCCGAATTCATTCCACAAAAAGTCGAGGATGCGCGCCTCCTCGCGGTTGTTCGGCGCGAAAGTGGCGTGCCCGCCTTCGCTGGCCAGCGGGACCCAGCCGGTGCCGGCCGGGATCACGCCGCCCACACCGAGGCCGGTGCCAGGGCCGATCAACCCGATGGCGCGGCCGTGCAGCTCTTCGCCGCCGCCAATGCGTTCACGCTGGCTGGGCTGCAGGTATGGCAGCGACATCGCCAGCGCGGTGAAGTCGTTCACCACCAGCAGGGTCGCCAGATTGCGCTCCGTGCGCAGGCCCGAGATGGAGAAGCTCCAGTGGTGATTGGTCATGCTCACCACATCGCTTTCGACCGGATTGGCGATGGCGATGGCGGCATGGCGCACCGACTGCACGGCGTAGCCGCGCTGGCCCGCCAGCGCCAGGTAGGCGCTCATTGCGTCACCGATGGTCGCGTGCTGCGCGCAGCTCAGCACCTCGATGCATTCGAACTGCCCCGGGCCGGTCTGCAGCGCGAACCGGGCGTTGGTGCCGCCGATGTCCGCGAGCAGGCGCAGCTCGTCGAAGGTGGTGATCATTTCAGGTCCTCGCAGCGCACCACATCCGCGCCGGCTGCAGCGCCCCCGGCGATCTCGATGTTCGCGAAGGAGGCGGTGAACGCGCCCTGGCTGGTCACGCCGAACGGGGTGTCGACCTTGGCCAGGTCCGCGCCCTTGGCGGTGAAGCAGGCCAGCGGCACCTTGACGGTCTGCTTGCCCTTGCCGGCCAGGTGCGCGAACAGCGCAGTGGCATTGACGTCGGCGCACTTGCCTGCACCGCACATGGACAGCGTGACCGCGCCCGCCGGTGCGGCGGAGACGATGGTGTCGAAACGCAGCACGCCCTTGTCACTCACGCGGGACGGGAGAGCCAGCGGCTTGGCGCCCTTGGCTTCCAGGGTCGCGGGGCCGCTCCACTTGCCCTGCTTGGCGTCCTGCTGGGTGCTGATCTGCGCGGTCGCCACTTCGATGCCCGGCAGCGTGAACACGGCATTCAGGTCGGCGCCTAGCGGCTTGGTCTCGCTGCCGGAGCGGACGACCAGCGGGAAGCTGGTGCGGTCGGCCTGGCTGTTGACCGGGTAGGTGTTGGAGGCGCCGCCGCAGCCGCCTTCCGGCGTGCTGGCGTCCAGCATACCCAGCTTCGAGCGGGTCGCCTTCTTCAAGCCGTAGTTGAGCGGGAACAGCGGCGCGTAGCCGGCGTCACTGAAGTTGAGCGGCGTCTGGCAGGCGGACTTCGGCCACGAGAACGACAGCTTGCCGGTGAAGTCGTAGGCCTTCGGGCCGGCGACCAGCAGGTCCGCCACGCCCTTGCCCTCGGAGCCCGGCAGCCAGGCAGCAATGAAGGTGTCCGAAAGGTTGAGCAGGTCGTTGACGTACAGCGGACGGCCGGACAGGAACACCGTCACCACCGGCTTGCCCTTGCCCGCGACAGCCTGCAGCACGGCCAGGTCTTCCGGGTAGCGGCTGCTGTGGCGCAGCGTCGCGCCAGGGCCGATGTCGCCATCGCCTTCCGCATACGGGCGCTCGCCAATCACGGCGATCACTGCGTCGTACTTGCTCACGTCGACGCCTGCGGCATCGAGGCTGTAATCCACCTTGCCATTGCCCGCAGCCGCCTTGATCCCGGTGAGGATCGAGTCGCCGTTCGGGAAGTCGGCGTTGGTGTTGTCCGTGCCCTGCCAGGTCAGCGACCAGCCGCCGGACTGGATGGACAGGTTATCCGCGCCCTTGCCCACCACGAGGATCTTCTTCCCTTTCGCGAGCGGCAGGGCCGGGCCTTCGTTCTTGAGCAGCACCAGCGACTGACGCACCGCCTGGCGGGCCAGTGCGCGGTCCTGCAGCGCATCCTGCTTGCCCGCGTAGGCATTCTGCGACGGGCGCTTGCCGAACAGGCCCGCACGCAGCTTGACGCGCACGATGCGGGTCACCGCATCGTCGATACGCGCCATCGGGATCTCGCCCGATTTCACCTGGGCGATGGTATTGGCGATGAAGGCCTTCCAGTCGTCCGGCGCCATGATCATGTCCAACCCAGCGTTGATCGCCTGCGGGCAGCTGTCGACGCGGCAGCCCGGTACCTCGGCGATGCCGTTCCAGTCGCTGACCACGAAGCCATCGAACCCCAGCTTGGTCTTCAGGATGTCGGTGAGCGCACCGCGGCTGCCGTGCATCTTGCCGTAGTTGACGCCATTGGCCACGTCGTCCCAGGTGTTGAAGGAGGCCATGACGGTCTGCGCGCCCGCCTGCAGGCCGCTGTAGTAGCCCTGCGCATGGAGGTTCATCATCTGCGCGGCGCTGGCCTTGGTCACGCCACGGTCCTTGCCCTGGTCCGTGCCGCCGTCGCCCATGAAGTGCTTGATGCTGGCGATGACGTTGGCGTCGTCCTTGAACGCACCCTGCAGGCCGCGCACATAGGGGCCCGCGTAGCTCTTCACCAGCAGCGGATCTTCCGAGAAGCTTTCGTAGGTGCGTCCCCAGCGGTCGTCCTGCACCACCGCCAATGTGGGACCAAAGACCCAGGCCAGGCCGGTGGCGCGCACCGCCTTGCCAGTGGCGGCGCCAATCTTTTCCGCCAGCTTGGGGTCATGGGCGGCGCCGAGGCCGATGTTGTGCGGGTACAGGGTCGCGCCCATCACGTTGTTGTTGCCGTGGACCGCGTCGATACCCCAGATGACCGGGATCTTGACCGGCATGTCGGTGGCCATGGACGCGTCGTAGTAGGCATCGGCCGCCTTGACCCAGTCCGCCGCGGTGGCGCGCTTGTTCATCCCCGGCCAGCTGCCGCCGCCACCGAGCACGGAGCCCAGGAAGTACTTGCGCACGTCGTCCGGCGTCACGGACTTGATCTCGCCCTGCGTCATTTGCCCGATCTTCTGCTCCAGCGTCATCTTGCTCACGATCTCGGCGACGCGCGCTTCCAGCTTGGGATCCTTGGCGATGGCGCTCTGGATGTGCGGCCAGGCCGTCAGCGGCTGGACCGGTGCGGCGAAGGCCGGGAGGGACAGCGCGGCGGCCAGCGCCAGCATGCGGGGGCGGAACGGGGTTTTCATGAAGATGTCTCGATCGTTATTGTGTTTTTGGGGAGCCGCTCAGCCCTCGTGGTGCAGGAAGGCGCGGTACCACTTGCCGCTGTCTTTCAGACGGCGCTGCTGCGAATCGTAGTCGATATGGATCAGGCCAAAACGGCGCAGGTAGCCTTCCGCCCACTCGAAGTTGTCGATCAGGCTCCAGGCAAAATAGCCCTTCACGGGCACGCCGCTGTCGATGGCGTTCTTCATCGCGGCCAGGTGGCGCTTGAGGTAGCGGCGGCGGCCCGCGTCGTCGATGTTCCCGTCCGCGCCGACCACGTCTTCATACGCCGAGCCGTTTTCGGTCACGTAGATCGGGCCCGGATGGTAGTCGGACTGGATGCGGGTGAGGAGGTTGGACAGGCCCTCCGGCGAGACTTCCCAGCCCATCGCGGTCTTCTCGGCGTCCGCTTTCGGCGGCAGCACCTTGGCGTCGAGCGGACCGTGGCCCTGCTCGTCCGCGATGATCTCGGGGAAGTAGTAGTTCACGCCGAGGAAGTCGGTCTTCACCGCGATCGCGTCCATGTCGCCTGGCTCGACGACCGGGTTGGCGTCACCGAAAATCTCGGCCATCTGCGCCGGGTAGCCGCGGCCATACAGCGGGTCGAGGAACCAGCGGTAGCGCAGGCCGTCATGGCGCGCGGCCGCGGCCTGGTCGGCGGCACTGTCGGTGGCGGCGCGCAACGGATGCAGGCTGAGGGCGATGCCCACGCGCGCGTTCGGCACGTTGGCGCGGATCAGCGGGACTGCCTTCCCGTGCGAGAGCAGTACGTGGTGGCACACCTGCAGCGCGGTCTTGAAGTCGGTCAGGCCCGGCGCGTGCACGCCCTCATAGTTGCCGAGGATGGCCGTGCACCACGGCTCGTTATGCGTGATCCAGTTGGTGACGCGGTCGCCCAGGCGGCGCGTGACCGCGTCCACGAACTGCAGGTACGCATCGACCGTGGCGCGGTTGGCCCAGCCGCCCTGCTCCTGCAGGTGCTGCGGCAGGTCCCAGTGGTACAGCGTGGCCCACGGCTCCAGGCCGCGTTCCAGCATGCCGTCCACCAGGCGCGAATAGAAGTCGAGGCCCTTCTCGTTGACCTGTCCATCCTCGGTGATGATGCGCGGCCAGGCGATCGAGAAGCGGTAGGCATTGATGCCCATGCTGCGCGCGATGTCGAAATCCTCCGGCCAGCGGTGGTAGTGATCGCAGGCGACCGCGCCGTTGGAGCCGTCGCGGATCTTGCCGGGCGTCGCGCAGAAGCGGTCCCAGATCGATTCGACCCGGCCATCCTCGGCCCCGGCCCCTTCGATCTGGTACGACGAGGTGGCACAGCCCCACAGGAAGTCGGAGGCGAAATCGGCACGCGCCGGGGCTTGTGGCTCGGGGCTGGTTGGTGTCGTCGTCATATCTCGTCAGGTAGTTATGGTTCTAGAGTAGCAGAATTTGGAAAGGTTTCCAATCTCGACGTAAAAAAAGGCCGCTCCACGGTGACAAGGGAGCGGCTTTACCGCGGCTTGCGCGGCTTCGATCCAGCCCGGGCCAGCGATGCCCGCAGCGTCACGCTGACGGGGAAGGTGCGGGTCACGGGGCGCTTCAGGTCATAGCACAGGTTCAGCAGGGCATTCAGGCCGTTCTCGGTCATCTCGCGCCATGGCATGTGGACGGAGGTCAGGCGCGGCGCCGAGAACGCGGCGCTGGGCGTGTCGTCGTAGCCGATCACGGACAGGTCGTGCGGCACGCGAATGCCGGCTTCCTGGAAATAGGAGAGCGCGCCCACCGCCATCTCGTCGTTGGCGCAGAACAGCGCGGTGAACGGGTGGCCGGACTCGGTCAGCTCCTTGGCCGCGGCCCAGCCGCCAGCCGGCGAGAAGTCGCTTTCGACCACCCACATGGTGTTGGTGTCGACGCCCGCCTCCTCCAGCTCCGCGCGGAAGCCGCGCAGGCGCGCCACGTTGTCGGGCAGGACCGCCGGGCCGCCGACCACCGCGATGTCGCGGTGCTTGTGGTCCAGCAGGGTGCGCGCCGCCAGGCGGCCGCCCAGTTCATGGTCCACCGTGAAGCACTGCTCGGGGATGCTGTCGAATTGATGGTTGAGGGCCACCAGCCGGTTCTGCGCAGGGCCCAGCTGTGCAAGGTCGTCCTCGTTCAGGGCGCCGGTCATCATGATCAGGCCATCGCACCCGCGCTCGATCAGGAACTGGATCCCTTCCATGGCCTGGCGGCGCTGGTCGCCCACGCCGGAGCCGAAGGCCACCACCATGTGCAGGCCCGCCGAACGCAGCTCGGTGTCGATGATCTGCAGGATCGGGGTGTAGAAGGTGCCCGAGAGGACCGGGATGTACACGCCGATCATCTGCGAGGAGCCGGACAGCAGCGCGCGCGCCGCGTGCGAGGGGCGGAATCCGAGTTCGTCGATGGCCTTCTTCACGCGGGCGAGCGTCGCGGGCGACACCGAGCCCTTCCCGCTGACCACGCGGGAGGCCGTCCCCAGCCCGACTCCGGCCAGGCGCGCTACGTCTTTAATGGTGGCCAATCCGACTACCCCGTTTCAAAAATAGCCGCAAGCATAGCACTTGGCGGCTTGCGATGTTTACAAGCGGTTACCCGTCTTTTGGTCAAACAGCGAGACCCGCGCGGTGTCGATGCCGAAGGCCACCTGCTGGCCGGGTTCCACCGCGCGCGTGCCGGTCACGATGGAGGACAGCTGTTGCCCGCCGCACTCGATCCACGCCACCTGGTGGTTCCCCATCGGCTCCACCAGTGCGATGGTGCCAGTCAGCGGACCGTCTCCAATACTGATGCACTCGGGGCGCACACCCAGCGTGACCGCCCCCCGCACCCCGGCGTCCATGGGCAGCGAAAGCGCGGGTGACATGAAGCGGCCTGCGGCATCCACCTCGCCGTCCACGAAGTTCATCGACGGCGATCCGAGGAACCCAGCCACGAAGCGGTTGGCCGGGCGGTCATACACGTCGCCCGGGGTGCCAATCTGCTGGATCTCGCCCGCTTTCATCACCACGATGCGGGAGGCCAGCGTCATCGCCTCGACCTGGTCGTGGGTCACGTAGATCATGGTGGAACCCAGGCGCTGGTGCAGTACCTTCAGCTCGCGCCGCAGCTCGGTGCGCAGCTTCGCATCGAGGTTGGACAGCGGCTCGTCGAACAGGAAGACGCCCGCGTCGCGCACCAGGGCGCGGCCGATGGCCACGCGCTGCCGCTGGCCGCCGGAGAGCTGGGACGGTTTGCGGTCCAGCAGCGCGTCCAGCTGCAGCATCGACGCCACGTGGTCCACGCGGCGGCGGATCTCGGCCTTGGGCGTGCCGGACACGCGCAGGCCGAACGACATGTTCTTCTCGACCGTCATGGTCGGGTACAGCGCGTACGACTGGAACACCATGCCGATTCCGCGCTCGCTCGGGTCGGCGTCGCTCATGTCGCGGCCACCGATCTCGATGGCGCCGCTGGTGGTGTCGATCAGCCCCGCGATCGAATGCAGCAGCGTGGACTTGCCGCAGCCGGAAGGGCCGAGCAACACCAGGAATTCACCTTCCTGCACCTGCAGGTCCAGGTCCCGGATGATCGGGTTGCCCTTCAGCGTGATGCACAGGTTGCGGAGTACGACGTCGGACATTGCGTCAGCCTTTCACGGCGCCGGCGGCGATGCCGCGCACGAACCAGCGTCCGGAGATGAAGTAGACCGCCAGCGGCACCGCGGCGGTCAGGATGGTGGCGGCCATGTTCACGTTGTACTGGCGCACGCCGGTGGTGGTATTGATGACGTTATTGAGCTGCACCGTCATCGGCAAGTGGTCGCGCCCCGCGAACACCAGGCCCAGTATGTAGTCGTTCCACACCCCCGTCACTTGCATGATGGCGGCCACCACGATCATCGGCGTGGACATCGGCAGCATCACCTGCAGGAAGATGCGCCAGAAGCCGCCGCCGTCGATGCGCGCCGCCTGGAACAGCTCATGCGGCACGGAGGCGTAGTAATTGCGGAACAGGAGCGTCATCATCGGCATGCCGAAGATGAGGTGCACGATCACGATCGACGGCAGGGAACCGAACACGCCGGCCGTGGCGAGCAGGCGTACCAGCGGATAGATCATCACCTGCACCGGGATGAAGGCGCCGGCCAGCAGCACGGCGAACAGCATCCCTGCGCCGCGCGGGCGCCAGAACGACAAGGCGTAGCCGTTGATGGCGCCGAGCAGGATCGGGATGATGGTCGAGGGCACGGTGATCGCCACCGAATTCCAGAACCCGGCCTTGACGCCCTCGCAGGCCGCGCCAGTACAGACCTGGCTCCAGGCCTGGCGCCACGGCTCCAGGGTGAACTGCAGCGGGAACGCAAAGATGTTCCCGGCGCGGATCTCGTCCATCGGCTTGACCGACGTCACCAGCATGATGTACAGCGGGAGCAGGAAGAACAGCGCGGCGCTGACCAGGAAGGCGTAGATGCCGAGCCGCGCGGGCGACCAGCGGCGCTTGCGCTTCGCTGCGCCGGCGGTGCTGCGCGGACGGGACAAGGTCTCCACATCGGCCGGTGCCACGCGCTGCAGGGCCGGGCCGTTCATGCGCGCTCCTTGCGGCTGCGGGCGTAGAGGTAGGGCGCGACTAGTGCGATCACGGGGATCAGCATCAGCACCGCGCCGGCCGAGGCCAGGCCGATGTTCGAACGCAGGAACAGGTGGTCCATGATGAACTTGGCCGGGACTTCGCTGGCGGTGCCGGGGCCGCCCTGGGTCATCGCGACCACCGCGTCGAACAGCTTGAAGACCGCCACGGCCAGCAGCATGAAGGCGGTGGCGACGGACGGGCCGAGCATGGGCAGCACCACGTGCAGGTAGACGCGCCAGGCGGGAATGCCTTCCAGCCGCGCGGCGCGCCAGATGTCGGGGTCCACGCCGCGCAGGCCAGCCAGCATCAGCGCCATCACCAGGCCGGAGAACTGCCACACCGTCGCAATGACGATGGTGTAGATCGCCATGTCCTGGTCCACGATCCAGTCGAATTCGAAGTCCGGGTAGCCGAACATGCGCACCGCGTGCTCGATGCCCTTGCCCGGCGTGAGCATCCACTGCCAGACCACGCCAGTGGCCACGAAGGACATCGCGTACGGATACAGGAAGATGGTGCGCAAGGCACCCTCGCCCATCACGTTCTGGTCGATGAACACGGCCAGCAGGAAGCCGATCACGATGCAGGCCAGGATGAACAGCACGCCGTAGATGGCGATGTTGTGCACCGAGAGCATCCAGCGCTCGTTGTCGAACAGGCGCTCGTACTGCGCCAGGCCGATGAAATTGTCGCTGGCGAAGGTGCGCGAGCTGGTGAACGAGGTCCGCAGGGTCCACAGCACCGAGCCGAGATAGGCCACGATGACGGTGGCCGCCATCGGCAGCAGCGCCGCGAACGGCGTCACCTTGCGGAAGGCACGGGCGAGCATCGGTGCTTACTCGTCCCGCAGCGCGGCAGCGATGCTCTTCTGGGCCTTCTCGACCGTCATATTGGTATTCCAGAAGGCGGTCAGCACGTCCTGCAGCTGGCCGTTCTGGTCCGGGGACAGGTACACCTCGGTGATGCCAAGGACGCGCGAGCGGTCCTTCATGATCGCGATGCCTTTCTGCGCGCAGACGTCCATCTTCGATGCGTCGACATCCGGCCGCATCGGGATCGAGCCTTTCAGCTGGCTGAATGCCACCTGGGTCTGCGGCTGCGTCACCACGCTGGCCAGCAGCTTCTGGGCCTTGACGGCATCGGGCTTATTCGTCTTCGGGAACACGAACACGTCGCCCTGGATCAGGTACGGCGCCTGGGCGCCGAGGCCGGGGATGCAGCCGAACTGCTCGCCCGCCTTCATGTTGGCGGCATTGAATTCACCCTTGGCCCAGTCGCCCATGATCTGGAACCCGGCCTTGCCGCGAATGAGCAGCGAGGTCGCGTCGTTCCAGTTGCGGCCCGGGGAGCCGGTGTCGATGTACGAGTGCAGGCGCTTGAAGGCCAGCAGCACATTGCGGAAGGCCGGCGAATTGATGACGCGCTGGTCGCGGTGCTGCAGCACCTGCAGGTACATCTCGCGCCCACCCATGTTGGCCAGCAGGGACGAGAACAGGATAGTCTCCTGCCACGATTGGCCGCCGTGCGCCAGCGGGATCAGTCCCGCGGCTTTCAGCTTGTCCAGCGCGGCGAAGAATTCGTTGATGTTCTCCGGTTCCTTGGTGACGCCCGCCTTTTTCAGGGCAGCCTTGGAATACCAGATCCACGCCTGCATGTGGATGTTGAGCGGCACCGCGTAGTAGTGGCCCTTGACCTTGATGGTATTGACCACGGTCTGCGGCAGCATGGTGTCCCAGTGCTGCTGGGCGGCGATGTCGTCGACGTTATTGAGCAGGCCCTGCTCGATGATGTCCGCGAACTGCTTGGTGGTGTTGAACTGCGCGGCTGTCGGGGGATTGCCCCCGACGATGCGGTTGATGGTGACCGCGCGGGACTGGTCGCCGCCCGCGATCGCGGTGTCGATCCAGGTGCCGCCGGCGGCGCGATAGGCCTGCGCCACTTGCTTGACGGCGGCCGATTCGCCACCCGAGGTCCACCAGTGAATCACTTCCGCTGTGGGGCCGGCGTGCGCTGCTGCCGACGCCAGAAGACTAGCGCCAAGCGCCGCTGCGTATGCTTTGTACATCGTGTCTCCGTCAACTTCCCGCGTCGTGTGTGGAGCGATTGGAAACGTTCCCACAGACTTTGTCCGACTATAGCATCGGCTGAAATTGAGTGTCAAACACTATTCCAGCGCGTGCGGAGACACGCTACCTTGCAATCAAGGCGATTGCAAGGCTTACGGCCGGGTGCTGACTGGCCAACCTGCTTACTTGGCCTTCCACTTGCCGCCCTGGAGTTCACAGCTGGACTTCACGTCCGGCAGGTCCTTGGGGTCGCGCTTGTAGTAGTAGGCGGAGATCTGGCGGGAGAACACGCCCACGCACACGCCCTGGGCCTGGGCAGGGCAGGCGTCCATGTAAGTGACCTTGGGCGGCGCGCCGAGGGCCGCGCCCATCTTGGCGATCTGGTTGCAGGCTTCCAGGAAGTCGGCGGGCTTGGCGCCGCCGTTCTGCATGCAGTCCTTGCTCTCGATGGTCTGGCCGGCGAATTTCAGGCTGCCCTCCAGCAGGCAGGCGTTCTGGCCCGCGTAGGCCGGGGCGACCGCCGCGGCCACTGCCAGCAGTCCAATGAATACACGTACGGGTTTCGCGAATCGCATTCCAGCCTCAAAAGTCATGACAAATGAACCGATTCTAGGGAAACCCTGTCAGCGCGGCTGCCCCCCAGGTTGAGGGGAGTCGTGAAACGTGTGGTGGGCGCCGTCGGTGGACGGTTCCAAGTGCGGCGGGGCGTCGATCACCATCACCGGCGTGCCGTTGGCAGCGCCCCGGTTGGCCGGCAGCGGCGGCCAGGCGGGCAGGCCTGCACCATCGGGCGCGCCGGTCTTGATGAAGTTCGCAAACCAGGCCTGCATGACGCGCGAGACTTCGCGGTCGGTCGGCGTCCACGCGTAAACCTTGTTCCCGTCCAGATTCCCCATGGCGTATTCGATTTCGGCGGAGTGGGTGGCCCCCGGAGCGCCCGGACGCGGGTGCGTGTAGTAGTAACGCCAGGTGGGCTGGCCACTGGTGCGGGCGTGCAGGTCCAGCCACTTCCAGGTGCCGTAGCCGATGAAGCGGTCGCTCCCCAGCTCGCGCGCGGCGGTCTCGATGTCGCCTGCGTAGGCGCGGCGGGCGTCAGGGGCGCGGTCACCGTACAACTTGCGCAGGGCGGCCATGAAGGACTCTTCGTTCACCGGGCCCTCGCCGAGGACGGAGCGGGCGTCGGATTCCTGGGCGTTCCATCCCGCGAGCAGCGGGACTTTGGCCTGTTTCCCGGCGGCGTACATCGCTAGCGGCGGCTCCGGCAGCATGTGGCCGTCGATATTGACCCTGAAGCGGCCCGCATCCGGCTTGCCGGCGGCGGCCAGCAATGCCTCGCCGCTCAGGGCGCGCAGCTGCTTGAGGGTGGGTGCGCCCGCCGATTGGGCGAAGCGCTGGCCGTTGGCCTCAGCCTCCTTCAGCGTCGGCAGGGCCATGAGGCCGAGCAGGGAGCCGCTCTCGCCGATGGCGCCGGCGATGGTGTCCCTGGCCAGCGGAGAGATCATCTGCGCGCTGACCGAGAACGAACCGGCCGATTCACCGGCGATCGTGACGCGGCGCGGGTCGCCACCGAAGGCTGCAATGTTCTTCCTGACCCACTGGAGCGCGGCGGCCTGGTCGAGCAGGCCGTAGTTGCCGGAGGCCTTGTGTGGAGACTCTTTGGTCAGCTCGGGGTGGGCGAAGAAGCCGAAGACGCCGAGGCGGTAGTTGACCGTGACCGCGACGATGCCCTGCTTCGCCAGGCTGGCGCCGTCGTAGCGCGGCTCGGAGCCATCGCCAGCCTGGAAGCCGCCGCCGTAGAAGTAGACCAGCACGGGGAGCTTGTCCTTGGCCCCCGTGGCCGGAGTCCAGACGTTGAGATAGAGGCAGTCCTCGCTCATGCCGTTCGAGCGGAACACCATGTCGCTGAAGAGAGGCAGCTGCATGCAGCGCGGGCCGAAGCGGTTGGCCGCGCGGTCACGCTTCCACTTTGCGGCGGGCTGCGGCGCTTTCCAGCGGCGGGCGCCAATGGGCGCGGCGGCGTACGGGACGCCTTTGAAGGTCAGCAGGCCATCGGCTTCGCGCACCCCGTGCAGGGTGCCTTCGGCCACCTGCACGCGCGGCGCCGGAGCGGATTCGGCATGTGCGGGCAGGATGGTCACCGGGAGCAGCAGACCAAGCAGGGTACGAAGCAGCGCAGGGGTCATGACGGGCAGGATGGAGGTCGCAAAGTGGATCACATCATGGCCGATTCCGCACCACTCGACAATCACACGTCTTCACGTTGGCTTCACGGCGGCGCCGCCGGGCGCCTTAACGCTTGGCAGCTGCCTGCGCTAGAAATTCTGGCGCACGCCCAGCGCCAGGGCGCGACGGCTGCCGTAAAGACGGCCTTCATCGTACACCGCGGTGGCCAGCGCATACACCTTCGAGCGTGCGCTCAGGTTGTAGTTGTAGCCGAGGGTCCTCTGCCGCGCCCCGCGTTCGCCCGGCAGCGCGCCGCCATACGCGCTCGCCTGCGCGACATTCACGTGGAATTCGGACGCCCCCGCGTGCCACGCCACCGCCACCCGTCCCAGCAGACGCCGTCCGCTGCCAAATACGTTGCGGTCCAGCTCCACATACGCCGCCAGCTCCAGCGGGCCGGCTTGCCACAGCCCCCGTACACTGCGCTCGTAGCGCACCCCATCCTGCCCACTGGAGAGCGCCAGCGACATTCCGGGCCGCGTCCACGCCAGCAAGTACGCCGTACCCGCACGCCCGGTCACCATTGGGTCGGCGCGCCAGCTGGCCGCCTGCATCGTCCACCGGTCCGCATGGAGCGTGACGACCATCTTGTGCTGCAGCGGCTCGACATGGGCGAACAACGCATCGGACGAGATTCCCGTATCGTGGTTATGCAGGCTGACCACGTCGGTGATGGCCAGGTAAGCCGTGCTGCCCACGCTGCCCATGCTGAGCTTCACATTGGGCGTGCCGAAGAACAGCTCCGCGCCACGGTCGAAGCCCGAGCCATACGGCTTGCCGGTGGTGGCATCGAAACCCATCTCCAGGTGCACGCCCGATTCGAGCCCCGACCTGGTGCGCTCGACCTCCATGATGCCGAAGCGCGACGCATTGTCGCCCACCTGGAAGCGCGGCCCGCCCGCCTCGGTGCGCCGCTCGACCGACACATTCAGGCGGCCGTACAGCTGCAAGTCCGCGCTGGCAGGCAGTGCGAACAGGAGCGCCAGCGTCAGGACCGCCGCGAAAATCAGAGGATGGGAGCGAAGAGACATCCAGTAGATGCTAGCCCGCCAGCGATCCCACCAAAAGTGCCACCGGCAGCAAAAAATATGGAGCCACATGAAACCATCACCGCTATACTCGGCGGATGGACTACCGCGTACTCCTGGCAAGCTTCGAACGCACGCAGGACGTGGCCGGATGGCCGCGCCAGCGGGTCATCCACGCCTGCCTGCGTGCCGCCATCATGGACGGCCAGCTTCCCGCCGGCACGCGCCTGCTGGCCACGCGCGCCCTCGCCGGCGAATTGCAGGTCGCCCGCAACACCGTGCTGTACGCCTACGACCAACTGGCCACCGAAGGGCTGATCCTCGGCACGCCACGCGGTTCCACGGTGGCGCCGATCGCCTCCGATGCGGCGCGCGCGCGCGTCAAGCCACCGGCGCGCAGCAACGCCATCGCGCGGCGCATGCAGGGTTTGCGCGGCTTGCCCTCATCCGGCGCCGAAGCGCGCGCGTTTGCCCCCGGTGTGCCCGCGCTGGACCTGTTCCCGCTGGTCCAGTGGCGCAAGCAGGTCGAACGCGCGTGGCGCGAGATGCAGCCCGCCGACCTGAATTACGCCGACCCGGCGGGCGTGCCCGAACTGCGCGCCGAAATCCGCAGCTACCTCGCCGCTTCGCGCGGGGTGCGCTGCGAGACCGACCAGGTCTTCATCACCAGCGGCACGCAGGCCAGCCTGGAACTGTGTGCGCGCACGCTCGCCGATGCAGGCGCCATCACCTGGATCGGCAACCCCGGCTATGGCGGCGCGCTGGCCGCCTTCCGGGCGGCGCAGCTGCGCACCATCGGCATCGTCGTCGATGACGAAGGCCTGAACCCCACGGCACAGGACTGGCAGCTGCGCACCCCGCGCCTGATCTACACCACGCCCTCGCACCAGTACCCGACCGGCGGAGTGCTCGGCATGGCGCGGCGCCTGGCCCTGATCGAGCAGGCCGCGCGCGTCGGCGCGCTGGTGATCGAGGACGACTACGACAGCGAATTCCGGCACGACGGGCCGCCCCTCCCCGCGATGCAAGGGCTGGTCGCCGACGCGCCGGTGATCTACGTCGGCACCTTCAGCAAGACGCTGTTCCCGTCTCTGCGCACGGCCTATCTCGTGGTCCCGCGCACGCTGGTGGAACCGCTACAGGCCGTGCTGGCGCGGATGCCGCCGCATGGCCGCGTGGCCGACCAGCTGGCGCTCGCGAACTTCCTGCACAGCGGCCAGTTCGGCGTGCATCTGCGGCGCATGCGCCGCATCTACCGCGGCCGGCGCGACATCCTGCTCGATGCGCTGGAACGGCACCTCGGCCATTGCGGCACGGTGCATGGTGCCTCTGCGGGCATGCACCTCGCGCTGCGCTTTGCCAGCGGCGCGCCGCCGGACACCGAGGTGGCGCAGGCGGTCCTGGATGCGGGCGTGGTGGCGCGCGCCCTGAGCGCCCACGCGACGGGTGTGCGCGACCACGGATGGAATGGACTGATGTTCGGCTATTCGCAGGTGCCGGAAGCCGAGATCGAGCCACTGATCAAGCGTCTCGCCCGCGTCATCGCGCAATACGGCCGTTAACGACAAAGCCCGCCACGCGGCGGGCTTCGGCAGGCCGACGATGCAGCTTACGCGGCGCGCTTGCGGCGCACGGCCGCGGCACCGGCGAGGCCAAGGCCGAACAGCGCCAGCGACGCCGGTTCCGGCACAGTGCCCTGGCGGGGTGCGTCGCTCAGCGCCACGTCATCGATCAGGAAAAAGTTTCCGAAGTCGAAACGCAGCTGGTCGACCGCCCCGCTGCCGCCGGTGAAACGGGTCCACTCGCCGTTCAGGGTGAAGGTGGAGCTCCACACCTCCACGCCATTGTTGTAGCCGTAGATGGTCGCGTCGCGCTCATCCGTGCCCCAGGTACGCGCCCACACGCCGTCGAAGGCGAAGTCGCTGCCATCGTCCTTGGCAAGGGTGCCGACGCCGCCCCAGTTGTTCAGGCCCGTAAAGCTGCCGCTCACGGAGCCGTACGGCCAGTACCATGGGCTGCCGGTGTCCACCCACGCCAGGAAGGGTAGTGCTTCGCCGGAGTTTTCGGCGCCGAGGACATAACCATGGTAGCTACCGCGGATGGCATCCGCGCTGCCGAGGGTAGCGCCGGGGTAGTCGTCAAAGGTCAGGACCGTCGCGCTGGCGGACAGGGACAGCGCTGCGAACAGGGAGGCAAGGAAAATCCGTTTCATGATCTCTTAAGGGTTAAATTGACGAGATCACTTATGCAAAACTTGTGCCAATAGGAAATTCATGTTGAAGATCAACTACATACATTTCCTGGAGCGCAACCGTTTGCGCCGACTGTAAAATCCCTCGACAGCTCTGACTATGCATGCCAGTACTTCGCGTAGGTGGCCAGGACCGGCGTCTTGACAATGTCCGCGCCGGTCTTGGGGTCCTCGACCACGATCGCATATTCGTCCATGCTGGCTGTGTTCTGGCGCCATTGCCAGCCGGTGTAGCCGACGCTTGCCGCGGTCAATTTCGACAGACCGTAATCGAGGTGGAAACCGGCCGGGTCATCGCCCGTGCGCACGCCGAACTGCTGGATGAACACCGGCACGCCGCGCGTGTCGCGCATGCGGGTCAGCACGGCGAGGCGGGCGTCGATGGCGGCCAGGTTCTGGGCCTGCGTCTGCCCTGTGTGGATGAACAGGTTGCCGGTGTAGACCACGCGGTTCTTCCAGCGCGGATCGGCGATGTACGCTTCGTCCACCAGGTTGATGTTGTAGGCGTCGCGCGCGCCGACCAGGAAGGGCGTGCGCTTGTCTCCGGCCTGGTCCTCGATGGCCGTCATCAGCTCCTGGTAGAACTCGGACACGGCCTGCCGGTAGGTCTCGTCCCGGCCCTCCAGCGGCTCGGGCAGCAGCTCGTAGAAGGCGATCCGCTCATAGTCCTTGAGCAGCCCGGCCAGGTACACCCACGCCTCCTTGAAGCGCTGCCGCTGCGCGCTGTCGGTCCAGAAGTTGTGGCCGCCGGGGTAGGCGCTGCCCGGGTCGCAGTAATGCACCATGTCCGCGTTCTGCAGCCCGTTCTGGCCGCAGTTGGAGTCGAGCACCGGAATCACCCACAGCCCCGCGTCGATGCACCACTTCACCTCCTGCAGGAACTGCTTCAGGTGGTCCGGCTGGAAGTGACCGGGTGCGGCGTCGGAGCGGCTTTCCACATCGGTGCCGCCGTACAGCCCCCACCAGCGAATCAGCACCCGCACCACGTTCGCGCCCTGCCCGGCAATGGCGGCTGCATCGGTGCTGCGCATCTCGCCCCAAGTGCCTTCGTTCATTCCGCGCAGGACGATGGGCTTGCCCGCCGGGTCCAGCATGGTGGCGCCGCTGAGCGCGAGGCGAGCGACCTGTGGTGGCGGTGGCGGTGGCGGTGGCGGTGGCGGTGGCGTGACCGAGGCCCCTCCCCCGCCTCCGCCGCACGCCGCACACACAGCCCCACTCAGCAGCGACAGCACGACCGCACGGCGCTTCTTGTCCATCCTGGCCTCCGGCAAAAATATGTGAAGCCGCCAGTATTGGCATCCGAATATGAACGGGTCAATGCAAAGTGGTAACCACATGTAAGGCGACTGTGACAATCCACGTATTTCCTCGCCGATATTGCTGACATAATGGCAAGCTCTTCAATGGAGCGTTCATGAGTTCGTACATCGGCTTCAGCGGCACCGCCACCTATAGCATCGACCCTACTGCCAACACTGTTCAACTGCACGTCGATGGGCTGCACAACTGGGGCGACAATACGTCCAAGCCGCTGCGGCTCGAACTGTGGCTCACCACCCAGCCCTGGAGCCCGAGCCAGACCAACACCGGCTACGAGATCGCCGTCGGCTCCAAGTCGAGCGTCCTTGGAGCGTACGAGTACTTTTCCGACCTGAACGACACGGTCACGTTCCTGAACCATCCCCCGGCCGGGACTTACTACGTCACCCTGGTCGCTGCCGAATACTCCGGTGCCTCGCGCGCCGACAACGGCTACGTCGCCGACGATTACCTCACCTTCCCGACCATGGTCACGGTCGGCGCGGACGGCCGCGTCATCCCCGTCGACACCGGCCTGCCGCGCATCGACGTCGAGACCGAATGGGTGGAAGAAGGCGACAAGGGCGCGCAGAACATGGTGTTCACGCTCACGCTGTCGCATGCTTCCACGCTGCCGGTCTCGGTGCAGGTCGACACGGGCGATGAAACCGCAGCGGAAGGCTACGACTACCAGGGCGTGCACCAGCGCGTGACCTTCGCCCCGGGCGCCACCACCGCCACGGTCACGGTGCCGGTCAACGGCAACGAGTACTTCGAGCCCACCCGCGCCTTCGAACTCCTGCTCAGCGACCCCACCAACGCCGTGGCCGGCCACACATCCGCCAACGGCACCACCGCCCAGGCCTCGCCCACGCTGGCCGCCTGGGGTCTCATCTTCGACAACGAAAAGCCGGACGGCATCACACTGCCGGACGACCCCTACTTTTCGCTGCAGTGGTACCTGTACACCACGCGCACCGAGATCGCCTGGAACCACGCCACCGGCAAGGGCGTGAAGATCGGGATCTTCGACCAGGGCATCGACCCCACGCTGGCCGAACTGGTCGACAGCAACGACCGCGCTGCCGGCCGCACCGCCCTCACCCTGCAACAGGGCGGCGCACCGGTGCTGGAGGACGACAATCACGGGACCCACGTCGCCGGCATCATCGGCGCGGCGCGCGATGGCGAAGGCATGGTCGGCGTCGCGTATGGCGCGCGGCTCACATCGATCTACACCTCGGACACCTTCACGGACGACTATCCGAAAGAGATCGCCAACGCCTTCCGCTACGCCCTCAACGTGGATGTGCTGAACAACTCCTGGGGCTTCGGTAACCTGCTGCAGCACGACACCAACTGGGCCTTCCTCGACAACGCGGCCGACCCGCGCTTTGCGCCCGCCTTCACTGCCTTGCACGATCTGGCCGAGAAGGGCCGCGGCGGGCTGGGGACGGTGGTGGTGCAGTCGGCCGGTAACTCCTTCAGCTACGGCGACGACACCAACCTCCACAACTTCCAGAACAGCCGCTACATCATCACGGTGGGTGCCAGCGACTACTTCGGCCTCTCGTCGGAATTCAGCACAACGGGCGCTTCGATCCTGGTCTCGGCACCGGGCGGCGCGGGCTATGGCGACTACGCCAGCATCCTGACGCTGGACCGCAAGGGCGGCGCGGGCGACATCAATGGCGACTACCTGTTCGCGGACGGCACCTCGTTTGCGGCACCCATCGTCTCCGGCATCGTGGCCATGATGCTGGAGGTGAACCCGCACCTCGGCTACCGGGACGTGCAGCAGATCCTTGCCTACACGGCGCACCAGACCGACTATGGCCTGGGCGACTGGTCGTCCAACGGCGCCACCGACTGGAATGGCGGCGGCTTGCGCTATAACTCGGTGATCCAGGCCTCCGGCTTCGGCATGGTGGACGCCCTGGCCGCGGTGCGCCTGGCCGAAGCCTGGACCACGACGCCGCAGACAGTCGCCAACACGGTGGAAGCGACCGGCTCGCAGACCGTCAACAAGGCGATCCCGGACCAGGACCAGAAGGGCATCACCAGCACCATCCACATCGACAGCGCGATGACGGTGGAGCGCGCAGACGTCACCGTCAACATCACGCACCCGTTCATCGGCGACCTGGAAGTGGAACTGCTGTCGCCGGCCGGCACGGTGAGCTACCTGATGTACCGGCCCTCGCAGGGCGCCTTGAGCGCAGTCGGTTCGAGCCAGGAGAACGTGCACTTCACCTTCGACACGGTGCTGGACTGGGGCGAGAAGGCCACCGGCGACTGGACCTTGACTGTGCGCGATGTGCAGACCGGGGACTTCGGCACCTTCACCGACTGGAGCCTGGACCTGATCGGCAAGGCGCCCAGCAACAGCCACACCTTCGTCTTCACCAACGAGTACGCGGACCTGATCAAGGCTGAACCTTCGCGCGCGGTGCTGAACGACCCGCAGGGCGTGAACGACACCATTAACGCAGCCGCGCTGGGCTCGGACGACCGCATCGACCTGAGTGGTGCAACGCCGTCCGTGATCATCGACGCCAACCTGACCATCGGCGCGGGAACCGTGATCCGCAATGCCTTCGGCGGCGACGGCAACAACATCCTGATTGCAAACCCGCTCGGCGGCGCGCTGCACGGAATGGGCGGGAATGACAGCATCACCGGCGGCATCGGCCTCGACTTGCTCGATGGCGGCAAGGGCAATGACAAGATCGATGGCGGCGCAGGGACCGATACCGCGATGTTCTCGGGCGCGTGGGCGGCCTACACGCTCAAACAGGGCACCAAGGGCCTGACGGTCACGGACAACACAGGCATCGACGGGATCGACACGCTCTTCAACGTGGAACGGCTGGCGTTCTCGGACAAGACCTGGGCGCTGGACGTGGACGGCGCGGCGGGCCAGATCTACCGCCTGTACCAGGCCGTGTTCGACCGCAAGCCGGACAGCGTGGGCCTCGGCTACTGGGTCGGCGTGATCGACAAGGGCGCGACGCTGCTGGCGATTGCGGACGGCTTCGTGCACTCGAACGAGTTCGCGCAGCTGTACGGGACCAAGGGCACCAACGCCGAGATCCTCACCCACTTCTACCAGAACGTGCTGCACCGGGCGCCGGACAAGAGCGGCTACGACTACTGGCTCGATGTGCTGGACCGCGGCGCCTCGGTGGCCGCGGTGCTGGCCAGCTTCAGCGAGAGTCCGGAGAACAAGGCGGGGGTTGCGGAAGTGATCGGGCAGGGCTTCGAGTACACGCCGTATCTCGGTTAAGCCGCAGGGGCCACCTTACGAAGTGCCTGGCCGTCATCGCTCACCCGATGCCGGACAGCCTGTCCCGGAGCCTTGCGCTGCATGCCGTCGCCACGTTAACGATCAGCGCCTGCGCGCTGGAGGTAACGTGCAGCGTTAGCGCTGACCGAGGATATCGCTGAGCGACTCGCGGCCCTTCTCGGTGAGGGTGAATTGGCCACCCTCGGCTTCCGCGATGTGCGATTTGCGGAGCAGGAAGTGAGCCACATCGGGTTCGATGGCCGCAGGTCCCGTCTCCAGCGCCTGCAGGGCCGTGATACAGCGGCGCAGGAACAACGCTTCCACGCCCTTGTCGGTCAGCCGCAGCTTATTGTCGCGCTCCGCCTTCACCAACTTCAAACCCGTGAGCCGCTTGGCGTTGCGGCCGATGCAGGCATTCACGCCAGTGCCCTTGGCGCCGCGCCGGATGTGCTCCAGCGCGTCGTATTCGTCGCCAGTGAGTCGTTCGTCTTTCATTCCCGTCCTTCTTATTTTCCGATGCAGAAGCGGCCAAACCGCGGAAGAACCGCTCCAGCTCTCGATCTTGTTCGTGGCGCCGGCCAGCATGGACCCAAACTTGGACCCATTTTCTGCGTGCTGGCGCTGGAAGCGCAGGGATAGCAGTGGACGGATCAGCGCTAAAAGGCTCAGTTTAACAGCGCAGGTGTCGCGCGCCCTCGGCAGACACTGCGAGACACTGCCGGTTCATGCACGCGTTGGCCTCGCTCAATGAGGGCTGCATGGGTTAGATTGATATGATGGAATGGTTGAACTTGATCCGAGGCGATGGGTGGACCCGAACGTCATCAAAGTTCCTGTGAGAACTGTACCCCTGTCCTGGCGCCAGCGCCTGGGCCCGGGCCTCATCACGGGCGCTGCGGACAACGACCCCAGCGGCATTGCAACCTACTCACAAGCGGGCGCGCAGTTCGGCTTCGGCATGCTGTGGACACTGCTCTTCACCTACCCGCTCATGGCCGGCATTCAGATCGTCAGCGCCCGTATCGGCCGCGTCACGGGCGAAGGGCTGGCGAGCAATATTCGGCAGAACTATCCCGCGCCGCTGTTGTGCGGCATTGTGGGGCTACTGCTGTTCGCGAACATCATCAACATCGCGGCCGACGTCGCGGCAATGGGTGATGCTCTACGCATGGTGGTGGGCGGCCCATCGCATCTCTACGCGATTGGCTTCGGCTTGGCGTCGGTCTTGCTGCAGGTGTTCATCCCGTACTCTCGCTACGTACGCGTGTTGAAATGGTTGACCCTTGCCCTGCTGGCTTATGTCGGCACGGTATTCATCGTGCGAGTGCCGTGGGAAACCGTGCTGGCAGCTGCCGTGACGGTTCCGCCTTGGCCTTGGAAGGGCGATTACATCACAACCGTCGTGGCCGTGTTCGGTACCACCATCAGTCCTTACCTGTTCTTCTGGCAGGCATCTCAGGAGGTCGAAGAGATGCGCGCGGATCCGGAAGCACATCCGCTGCGCCATGCCCACTCTGAAGTGCGCCGCGGCTTCCTGCGCACAGGTCGATACTATTGTTGGCATGGGATTTTCCAATCTGGTGGCCTTCTTCATCATGCTGACCACCGCCATGACACTTCATGCACATGGGATTCACGACATCCAGTCATCAGCCCAGGCCGCGCAAGCGCTACGGCCAATCGCTGGCGATTTCGCATTCCTTTTGTTCAGCCTAGGGATCATCGGTACGGGTCTGCTGGCCATTCCCGTACTGGCAGGCTCTGCGGCGTATGCGATAGCCGGGACATTCGGATGGAGCAGCAGTCTGGAAGAAGCTCCTCGGACAGCACCCCGCTTCTACTCAATCATCGTGATCGCAACCCTGTTAGGTGTCGCGCTGGTATTCGCACCGTTCGATCCGATTCAGGCCCTGTATTGGAGCGCGGTAGTGAATGGCGTGATTTCGGTGCCGATCATGGCGGTGATGATGTTGATGGCTGCACGCGAGGATATCATGGGCCATCTGGTGATTCGACGCCGACTCAAGATCCTCGGCTGGCTCTGTACTGTTGTCATGGCGACGGCAGTCGCGGCGATGTTTGCGAACGGGGCGCAGCGCTGACAGCGCTAGCAGAACGGTAGCGTTGTCCGCAAACCACTCCTGGCCGAACTAGGCCCGTCCCGCTGAATTTGTCCAGCGACAAGGGCGCGGGTGCGCTACTCTGGAAGATCGGGACCGGACGCCATGAACCACGATTGCATGAGCTGTCGCAGAACACGGTATGTGCAGGCTGCTTACGTCGAAGCGGCCATGCACATCAATAAGGTCATGGACTCGGACCGGGCCTACTGGCTGCTGATCCGCGAGCAGGTTCCGCAGGCCGTCATCGAGCGCGTGCTTCGGGGTGCACCGGGGCAGGTCAGGAAGAAAGACCGCCGCCATGCGACGCGCCAGGCCACCATCCAGGAGCCCGCCCCGATGGCGGGCTATGCCGAGCGCCGCAGCGATCACCTGACGGCGCAGCGGGTAGAGGTCGGGCTCGTGTTCGAATCCATGCTCGGTGAGGATTCCGCCAGAGAATATTTTCTGAGCTCGGGCGTCCCGGTGTGGGTCGCGCAGCGCGTTCTGGCGACCCGGCGAAAACGGCCGTCGCCAGCCCTGGTGCTGGAATAGCCTTGGCTGGGTGACCGCGCCGCAAGCCAGCCTTGCACGCGCCCTGCGCACACATCGGACGCTCGTGTGCATTTTTCGACTATATCTTCGCGCGCGCTTGCAATACGGGTGCGACACCGCAAAGCGGGAGTATGCTGGCCCATCGAACTTCGGATTCGGAGGCGGCCATGAAGATGCTAGTCGTTGTTGACGCACACGGACACATCATCGCGGCAGCCCACGCCGCCCAGGACATCGAAGGGCCCCCTCGGCGCAGCCGCGCGCTGGATCCTCCACCCATCTGTGGGCTGGGCACGCTGCCCGGCCAGCGTCTGGAGTTGGTCGAACTGCCGGAACACCTGCGTGCGCTCGATGCCGAACATCGGCTGCGCGCCATGCTTGACCATCGGCTCCAGGCCGGGTCCACCACGCTTGACTACACCCCGCGCGCGGCCCTGTAGGGGCCAGCGACGCCTCTCAGGAGGTTCATCATGTCTTTCAATAACATTCAACCCGCGGAAGGCCCCTTCATCATCGGTGCAGGACCGGTCCGGCTCGCCATGTGGTACCCGAACGGTGAGGATCATGGCGCGCAATGGATCATGGCCAACCCCATCGGCCCAGGTGCCCTGGAAGTCTCGCACTTCACCAAGGAGCGGCGGGTGCGGCCCCAGAACGGAGTCGAGATCGTGTATTCGGTCACTGTGACCAACGTCGGCGAGGACACCCTGTTCAATATCCAGGGCGGCGGCAACGTGTAGTCCGACACCCTCGAATCGCAATTCCGGAAAGAGGCACTCATGTTTCAGGACCATCAGGCGCGGCTGGCGTTGGCCGACTATCTGGCCGCACTTCAGACCGAGCTGGAGCGCGCTGGCGGACAGAGCGGCCCGCGCGAGCTGCCGTTCGGCGTCGACTGCGCAACGCTCGAAGTCGATATCTTTTTCACCCTGCCCCGGAACGGCCAGGCGCGCTCGGGCAGCGACGCGCAATTCTGGGTGGCCGGGACAGCCGACGGCGACAGCGGAGGCAGCGGGGCGGCGCGCACGACGCAGAAACTGATCGTGCGCCTGTCGCCGCGGCCCAAGGAGGAGGCCACAGCACCGGGGAATGAGGCCGCCCTCTCCGCCCTGCCGCGGAGCCGCCAGTCAGGCTGACCTACCTGGAAGTACATGGCCGGCGCAAGCGCAGCTCGCAAGATGCCCAGCAGATGGCACCCGTCGGACCAAGCCGTGATTTCGGGTTCACGGTGCGGGACTGGTGCTTCAGTTACCGCAGTTCTATTCAAAGACCGTATCGGAAAGCTAGGTGTCATCCAAAAAAAGGGCCCAGCCTCCGCAATTTCTCCATGATTGACAGCCATGCTCGGACTGTGACTGATCACCTGGAGTGAACGATGCGCGCTCTTCTACTGCTGATGCTGCTGGGCTTGGCGATGCCGAGTGACGCGGCAGCGGACACCTGGCTCTTGCGAGTGAACCGCTGGGGCACCTGGTCTGCCATGACCCTCAAGACGGATCGCCTCGGTCCCCAATGGACAGGGACCCTGGACGGCGACTCGGTGCAAGGTCGCGTCGTGCAGGGCGCGATCGAGTTCGAGGCGGTAGACCGCCAAGGCCGATCCTATCGCTACGCGGGCCAGGTGGACGGCGCGGCGATGGCCGGCACCGCGGACTTCCCGGACCCGAATCACGACGCGGTGCGCGTCACCCATCGCTTCACCGCGCGCCGGCTGCCCGAACGCAGGTCCGCCGCGCCACAGCAGCACGTCTATCACCCGGTCGACTACGCCAATGAGTTCAGCGCCCAGCGCGAGCCCGTGCTCACGATCTGGCCGGGCGACACCGTGCGCACCACGACGCTGGACTCTGGCGGAGTGGATGCGCAGGGCGTCACCCGGGCGCTGTATGGGAATCCCCAGACCGGTCCGTTCTTCATCATGGGCGCGGAGGCGGGCGACACGCTGGCGGTGCATCTGCGACGCGTGCGCTTGAACCGGGACTGGGCAGGTAGTCTCGATACGCTGGTGCCGCGGGCGCAGTCCACCTCCATTGCCGGCCACGCAGCACCGTTGGGAAAACCGGTGCGATGGCGCCTCGATCTGGCCCATGGCCTGGCATGGCCGGCGGATGCGGGTACCAAGCTGGCGCGCCTGGTCGTGCCAGTTCGTCCCATGCTGGGCGGGCTGGCCGTGGCACCAGGGGATGGCCCCGGCATTTTCACGGGTGACGCCGGGACATTCGGCGGCAACATGGATTTCAATGAAGTGGTGGAGGGCGCGACGGTGTACCTGCCGGTGCAGCAGCCCGGCGGCCTGCTCTACCTGGGTGATGGCCATGCCCTGCAGGGTGATGGCGAAACGACGCAATTCGCGCTGGAGACGTCGCTGGATGTGGAATTCACGGTGGATCTCATCAAGCACCAGGCCATCCGCATGCCGCGCGTGGAAACGGCAACGCACCTGATGACTCTCGGGCAGGCGGGCTCACTCGACGACGCACTGAAGATCGCCACCGCGGGCATGATTCAATGGTTGCAGCAGGCCTATGGACTGGGTTTGCAGGAGGCGGCGGTCGTCCTCGGCAGCAGCGTTGAGTACCGGGTCGTGACCCTGGCGGGGCGCAGTGCGGGCTTGGCCGCGAAGCTGGAGAAAGGGCGGCTCGACCTGATGCGCGCTACACGGTAACGACATAAAAAAACCCACTGCGTCCAGTGGGCCAAGTGCTGCGGGGAGCGCTTCGGATGGCACTGCGGAACCGCTACCGTTTCGTGCGTGACCGGTCCAACGAGCCTCTTCTGACGCTGCGGAAGTTTTACCGGGCGCGGCGCTTGAGGGCCAACCCGATCACCGCCAACCCGCCCAGAAGCATCGCGTATTCCCCGGGTTCGGGAACGGCTGCGATATTTTCCGACAGCAGACTGCCGACCTTTTGATCGTTGTCGCCGACGAAGAAGTTCACTTTCAGGTGCGGATCGGTCAGATCCAGGCCGGTGCCAGTGAAGGTGTAGGTGAAGATCATGTCATCGGTCAGTGCGACGTGCGTCCCTGAGGCACATGCATTCATGCCCACATGGGACCCGCCCATGCAACCGTTGGCGTCGAGTTCCAGCGGACTGATAGCCCAGGAGGAGGCCGCGCCAGGTCCTGTCATGCTGACGCTGTCGAAAGTTCCGACGTCCTTGACCTGAAGCGCCCCGATCGTGGTCGCCAGGGCCCAGTCTCCGTTCCTGGCCGCGGCGTCGATCTCCACCGTCAGGACGTTGCCCACATATGAGGTCGTGAATGTCACCCCCTGAAACGTTTCGGATGCCTGCGCTCCGCCGATGCCCAGACCCGCGACCATCAGTGCTGCCGCCATGCTGTTTAGCTTTTTCATCATATTCTCCTACCGGTTTATCGGATAGTGCGCAGCGACTCTAACAGGTAGCAAAATCCAAACGTTCTCAGAGACACAACTAACCGACCGTTTGGGCACTTTGTCGGCATTGTATTTTTGCATCGCCCGACAGCAGTTCTCCCTGACGGTCTGCAGAACGAGAGGCAGCGGGGGAGATGCTGCAGTTATGGTCCAATCAGCGCGATTTTCGGAAGCGAAAATCTACTTGGACCAGAACTTGGATCACCTTGAGTGCAACTGGCGGCGTACAAGCTGAACCGTCGTAGAACAACCCACTCTCAATTTTCCATAGTGAGCTTGCCTAGAGAACGGGCATTTTGACCCGTTCTGAAGCGCATTGCGGCTACGTTGTCGTTCGTAGCACTCACGATCCTATGCGTTCTGATCCGGTGGTGCCTCCAATACTTGCGTGGTCTATACTCACCCTCCTCAACAAGGCCGTTGATGAGGGAGATCGGAAAGGCAAACTCATGCGATCGGTCCGATGCAGATATCGCGTGAGAGTCTGCTTTCGGCGCATATCGGACATCCGAGGTTGAGCATGCCGTTAACTTCCCCTTACGCGAGATGTTGAAAGAAATTCGTAATGTTCAGCAGCGTCCTGGCGAGCCAAGCCGGCGTTGGTTCCACGACTCCGCTCAAGATCTTTATGTGTGGACCGAGAGCGATGGCAAAATCGTTGCATTCGAATTTTGCTACGCAGACGGTAAGGATGAGCAAGCGGTCACGTGGAAACAAGTGCATGGGCTTGCATACTTCAGCATCGATCAAGGAGAGTCATCAGTAATGGCAAACAGGACCCCGCTGCTCAATGACAGGAACGGCGAGTCCAGAGCAGGTCAGAAGTCGGTTTCTTGCGGTCTCTGAACGCCTTCCAGATGAAATAATCCAAATTGTGTTGGAACAGCTTGACCGATCCTAAGGCCGAGACCGGCCGCAAGCGAACGCAAGATCGACCCAATCTCACTCTCAACTACGGCGTATAAGCACACCGTGATCCGAGTCGACTTTTTCTGATGCTGGAAGCTGAGTTTTGTGGCCTTGGTCTCAATTGAACTTTGCCCGAAGCCGTGTCGGCCTAGCTGATGCGAAACAGCTCAGGTTTCCCGAGCGCGCAAACGTGACCACTGAAGGGTCGAACTGCTGTCGATGAGAGCCTAACTATCTGCTACGCTTGCTGAGCAGCCGCTACCGTCCAGAAGCGGTCATCCACGTATCTTGTTGCGAGCACTTTGATGAAATTGATCAGCCGTCTCCTTAGCTCCTTATTTTTCGTTTTCGGAGCCGCAACCGCCCAGGAGCTTGATTACAGTCGTGCGATCCACTTGGACGCTGAGGCGCTCGCTGAGCAGGGAATGGTCGAGGGTTATTCAAGGCTTCTGCCGGAGCTAAAGACTTATGTGGCCGCTCCGCTCTTTTTGAATGAGAAAGTGGATGCAGAACGAGGCGTCTACAGTGTCTTAGCAGGTGGCATCGTCCAACAAATTTTCCCGTCCCCACTTGGGGGCAATGCGTATGAAAGCTGGGGCGTCGCGACCGCAGCGTTGTTTGGATTCGTTAACCGCCAGCTGCTAACCGCACCGGTAAAGCTCTACGCAGTCAACAGCGGAAACGACCTGATAGGGATTTTTCTAACTCGGCGACAAGCGGAGGCTGCACGTAAGACGCTTAAACGCCGATCCGACTGGCCATATCTCCCTGCAATGCAGGCTCCTTGGTTCGGCCAGTATCATTAGTTGGGGGCCGCATCGGGTCGACAGCGGCCGCTCGGAACAGTCTGCTTAGGTCATGAGCCGTGAACTCAGCGGGTACCCCACGGCGACTCCGCCGCGAGTCCCAACGTACTTAGCCTGGAGCCGGAGCGCTCCTTGTTGCGCCCACACCGCAGCCAAGTGCTACCGGTGGCGACCCAATTCCGACCACTTGCGACTCCAACATGCTTGGAATAGAAGGGCGACGGATGTGTGAGGGAAGAGGAACGCGGTGGCGTACGGAGGGTGTAAGTCGGGCGCAGCGGTGGTGTACGTGAGGTGTCACCGGCGTGTAGAGATGGTGTAAGTGTGGTGTACCGATGTTGTAAGCGTGGTGTCCAGGTGGTGTACGCGTGGTGCAAGGTTGGTGTAAGCGTGGTGTCGGAATGGTGTTAGCGTGGTGTCGGAAAGGTGTTAGAGTGGTGAACGGATGGTGTAAGCGTGGTGTCGGAATGATGCTAGCGCGGTGAACGGATGGTGCAAGTGTGGTGCAAGGCGGATGCACAGTGCCGGTAAAGGCGGAGGAGACGGGTGTAAAGAGGGCAGGATAGGCCGACGAGCGGCACTTTACTTCAGGTTCGTTACTCGACCGCAGACCACAGTGAATGCGCCACGCAACAGGTGATGAATTTATGGCCAACGGGTCTAGCCAATGTCAACTCATGCTTCCGAGAACTTTCGCCAGCAGTGGCAACACTTTGCTCTAGTGAACAAAAGAGTATTCGACGGCTCGGCAAGCGCTGGAACTTCAGGAGCGGCAGTTGGAAATTACTCATCACATATCCCTCTCGGCCGGTACAAACGAGATCGCTGCATTTCGAGCGGTGGGCATCGACATTCGACCTGGTTTCGTCACGGTTCGAGTGTCAGAGGACGATCCTCGTTGGGCGGCCGTCCAGAAATTGGTGAACCGCTTTCAGGCCGTCGACGTACCGAAAACCACTTTCTCACAGGGGGAGATTGAACGCGCAGCGAACCTGGGCCTACTGCCGGGGTGGCATGATGGTTATCCACAGCCAGCGGACGACGGAGGTTATATGCGCGAGACGTACGAGCTTACTGACTACTGTGCGACCTGCGGCGTGGGGAAACGTCAAAAGGCGCCGTTCGCAATTAGCAAAGCCCCAACCTGGGGAAAGCGGGGCATCCTCCAGCTGAACTGGATCTTCGATGAATACTTCACTCCGCCTGAGGTCTGGGCACACGTATTCAAGCCGTTCGAAATTGAGCACCGGGAGGTTGTGTCGTATAAGACCGGTCAAGTACTCCCGTCAGTCGTTCAACTAGTGATATCGGAAATCACATCCGTCGATTGGAACGGGAGTCGCACCAGTTGCCCAGCTTGCAAAAGGACCAAATTCGATCCGGTAGCGCGCGGATACCACCCGTCACCGCTGACACCAAGGTTCGCCATTGCCAAGTCGATAGAAGAATTCGGCAGTGGCGCAAGCGCTCACCGTTTAGTTTTGATCTCTCGTGCATTGGGGCACGCGATCCGGAAATTTCAGATCCGAGGCGTCGAAATGGCGCCCTGCCCTGGCCTAAGCCCGACCGTCTGAGGACCTGTCGCTGGTGGGCTCTGCTTCGGCAGCCATCACTCAGAGCATGAGCACTTGAAGTGTCCGATGTCGATCTGCCACCTTCGGGTACGGTGGACTCGATCTCAATCGAACCAGAACGTCGTCGGCCAAATAACATATAGGCGATAGAGATTCATAACCCGCCCTCGATCCGAGATATAAGAACTGAGGCCGCTTTGGAGAGTTCCATCGATCCAAGGTTAGCTATACGCTGCCTCCACCACTATTCCTTCCGAAGAAGTCCGGCGCCGTCCTCAAGACGGCGTTTTTTCTTTGATCTCCCTCTGGGGGATGTCCTCAAAAAGTCCTCATCCTTTCAGCTTCAGCCTGGTGCCTTGCGGGTGAAAAGAGGGTACGTCCTCGATTTCACTGCTCAGGTCACTCGGCTGGTAGGGGTACATCGACGGGGGTACGCGAGCTAGCGGCCCTGGGTCGTTGACCTAACTGATCGCTGTCGCTGGCCTGGCTTGCAGCTAATCACAACAACGCCGTACACTGCGTTACTTGGCTAGTCTGGTATCGGCCCCTAGCGGACCTCGGCGAATACCTCCTGCATTATTTCTTCATGCGCGATTACTTTACTGCCCTTTGCTGCCTAGTTGGCCTCTCACAGCCCGGACATGCATCTGAGCCGCTGGTCGGCAAGACGGTCATGCAAGCGACCCAGCTCCTCGGAGTTGATTTGGCCAACGGGACGATTCTTGATGACCCGCCTGCGGTACCACGGGGGATAGCCTTTCGCACGAAACAAGGTGACGACGTCCAGGTATTCATCCGGCGGGGCCAGGTTCCGCTAACGTTCCAGGGTGGAGACAACCTCGTGTTGTACAAGGACCTGAAGGTAATCGGTTTTAGAAAAGTCGAGCACGGCATTATCTACTGTGAGGGAGAGGTGTTATGGCAGTTCAAATGCGGGGCCACAAATTCGGGGCGCTAGCTTTTGAGTGCGCGCCCCCTTATGGTACGAAGTGCCAACACAGCCTTACGCTGCCTCATCCATCATTCGATCACCTCCCGCCCCCTGGCGGAGGCGAAATTGACCAAGCACAGCCTGAGATTACTTTAATCGGCACATGACGTTTGATTCCCTTCCCCTCCACGACGCGGTACTGTCAGCCATCAACATCACTTGGGGAGCTGCGCGATGTGAAGTCCGCCTGAAGCCGGGTGGGTTGCCACCGCATCTTTTGGTGTTTGAAGACTTCACGGACATACAACTTCCGCGACAGGAAAGCTGGGGGGCGGTCCTCGTCGGTCAACGCAATCAGCGAGGATCAAACAGGATTTGTGTTTGAACTTCAATCCGGAGACACCATCAAGGTTGAAGCTGCAGGCTGGGCTTTTCATGCCGAGAGCGCGTAACTCGTCAGTATGTCGAACCTCTCCATTCTCAAGCGTCTAGAAGAATCATTAGCCGATTACGGTAACGGAACCGTATCTCGGCCGGTGTTTGTGGACTTCCTCGGCAATAGCATCCGTGCTCTGGAAGGTGTGCCGTTGAGCGTCATCCATAAACTTCGTGAACATGAACATGCGATCGAAACGGAAGGATATTTTGAAGAGGAAGGCTTCGAGTCGAAGCGACCAGATGCGCAAAGTAGCCTGTTCACTTGGATTAAGGAGCTCAAGCTCGACTACGGCTCTTAAGTCGCGCCGATGTCAAATTAGATGAAGATAGCGCTCCGCGCGTACCCCAGGGTTTATCCTGAAACAGGAAGGATTTGGATTTAACCGGATACGGGGGTACTGCTGGGGGGTACGGCAAACATAGGTCGACTCTGAAATTGAGCGGTTTTCTCTTTGGCGTGAGCTCATCGGTTCGATAGCCGCAGCCGGAATTATTAACTTCAACCCCGAAAGTTGGGGCGCTCCTGAGCTAGCAAACATTGTTCCCCACGTCCGTCAGCGGAAGCATCCGCGATCGATATACCAACACTTGGGAATCGCACCCATTCTCAACCGTGTGATTGATACAAATGCAACGGAGCACGCATACCAACAGTACGGCTGTGGAAGAACCCCAGTTCTTTAGAGGAAGCGCTGCTTGCGGTCCAGCCAGACACCGCCTTGACAGAAGGTACGGCGGGAGCGGCTGCCATACGCTTGCCTGTCACCGCAGAGCCACCGCCGCCGCAGCCAGGCAACGCCCGCCGCACGGCGCTGGGCGCCTGTGCTACCGTTGCTGCAACATAAACCTTTGACGGCGGCGTGCCCTCCATGGCAGAACAACCTCCAGCCACAGCGGCCACCCTGACGCCGCGCACCCTGGCCCTGGCCATCAGCGGCTTCTGGTGTGCCTTCCTCGCGCTGTACACCGTGCGCACCGCGCTGCTCGGGTACGAGCACCAAGTGTTCTGGCTCTTTCGCCGGCTCGCCGCGGCGTTGATTGGCGGGCTCCTCTCGCTGCTGCTGGCGGTGGTCATCCGCAAGCTGCAGGGCCGGCCGGCGCGCACCCGCATCGCCACCGCGCTCGCCTTGTGCCTGCCCTGCGGTGCGCTTTTCGCCACCGCCGGCTGGGTCCTGTTCGACAATATCGCGCCCTTGCCGGGGGAGGACTGCAACAACGGGCTGGCCTGCACGCCTTTCGCGGTCCTCGAGTACATCAGCGAACTAACGATCAGCTGGACCTTCGTGTTCGCCGCCTGGACCCTGCTCCTGTTTGCCCTCGACAGCGCAGCCCGCGTGCGTGCCGCCGAACGCGCGGCCGCCGATGCGCGCGAAGCCGCCCGGCTTGCCGAGCTTCGTGCCCTGCGCTACCAGGTCAATCCCCACTTTCTCTTCAACGTCCTCAATTCACTGCTGGGCCTCGTGTCTGCGCAGCGCCTCGCCGAAGCCGAGCAGCTGATTGGAGAACTGGGCCGCTACCTGCGCCACAACCTGACTATGGACGCGACCCAGCGCATCACCTTGGCCGACGAGGTCGAGCGCCAGCTCGGCTACCTGCGGATCGAGGCGCACCGCTTTCCGGACCGCATGTCCGTGCAGGTCGATATCGCGCCCGATGCGGCGCGCGTGCCGGTGCCGGCGCTGCTTCTGCAGCCGCTGGTGGAGAACGCCATCAAACACGGGCTGGCGCGCAGTACAGGCCTGGTGGAGATCCGCCTGCGCGCATTCGTGCGCGGAGGCGAACTAGCCCTCGTAGTGGAAGACAATGCGCGCCCCGAGCAGCAAGCAGGGAGCGAAGGATTCGGCATCGGCCTCGCCAACGTCGCCCAGCGCCTAAATGCCGAATTTGGGTCCGCCGGGAGGCTGCAGGCCGGCGTGTGCACAGACGGCGGCTTCCGCGTCGAACTCTCCCTGCCGGTGGTCGCATGATGCGCTGCCTGATCGTCGACGATGAGCCGCTGGCGATCCAGGTCCTGCGCAGCCTTGCGGAGCGCACGGGCGGACTGGAGATCGTCGGCACCGCGCAGCACGCGCGGGCAGCCATGCACGCCATCGCTACGCTAAGGCCGGAGCTTGTGCTGCTGGACATCGGCATGCCCGGCGCCTCTGGCATCGACGTCGCCCGCGAACTGCGCGCGCACGAGCAGCCGCCGCTCGTCGTCTTTGTGACGGCTTACGACCACTTTGCCGCACAAGCCTTTGACCTGGACGTCACCGACTATGTGCTCAAGCCTGTGCAGCAGGACCGATTCGCACGCGCCCTCGGCCGCGCGGCCGAGCGTCATGCGCAGCGCACGGACCAGGCAGTGTTGTGGCTCCCCTACGCAGGCACCATGCAACGGGTACCGCTGACGGACGTGCTACAGCTCGACGCGGAACGCGACTACGTGCGCGTGGTCACGGCGGACCGCACCTACCTGATGCGGGGCACGCTCACCGACCTCGAACAGCGACTTCCTCCAGGCAACTTCCTGCGCGTGCACCGCTCCACCATCCTCCGTACGGACCGCATCAGCGGCTTGCGCCACGTCGGCGCTGGGACTTGGGACATCTTGGACTCGGAGGGAGAGCCTGTGCGCATTGGCCGCAGCTACCTCGACCAGGTGCGCGCGCATCTCGGCCTGCCGGGCTGACGCCCGTCGTCGCACAGCAGCAGCGCCCATCGCGCAGCGCTAGGTCGGAGGGCCCATGCTGGCCTACCTTGGCAGCGGACCAACACCGCCGCCACGCATGAACCTTCGCTTTCTACTTCTTCTCGCTCTCGCCGCCGCCACCCCGGCCTTCGCTGAAGGCCAGTGCGAACGTCGTCAGCCCCAGGCCGCGGAAGCCCGCGCGCTGCCCTCGGGTGGCTTGCAATTCGATGGCCGCTTGGACGAAGGGGCATGGCGCACCACTCCCGCCCTGACCAGCTTTTACGAATACTTTCCCGGCGAGTGCTCGGCACCGACCGAAGACACGGAAGCTCGCTTCCTCTACGACGAACGCTATCTCTACATCGGCTTTACCGCCCACCTGCACGACCGTGAGCAATTGCGCACGCCTTTCGTCCGACGCGACAAGGTGGGCAGCAGCCACGATTACATCCAGGCCTACATCGACCCGTCGGGCACCGGCCGCAGCTCATACATCTTCCGTGTGAACGCGCGTGGCACCCGTACCGACGGCATTACTGACGAAACCCGCCAGACCGAATCCATGGACCCGGATTACGAGTGGGAAGCGCGCACCGCCATCGGCCCGGATGGATGGACCGCGGAGCTGCGCATCCCGCTTGCGACCCTGCGCGTCCCACGCGGTGGCGCGCAAACCTGGCGTGTGATCGTCACCCGCGGCGTGCCGCGCGGGCAGAACACGCAAATGGCTACGGCGCCGTTTCCGCACGATGCGAGCTGCTTCCTCTGCCTTGCCAGTCCTTTGCACTTCGACGCGCTGCCCGGCCGGTCCGAGACCGTATTCGTCACCCCGTCCCTCCTCGGCGTGCATGCCCAAGGCGGCGCCACGCACCTGCGCCCGAGCCTCGATGCGAAATGGCTCGTCGCACCGGGCAGCGTAATCGACCTGACCTTGCATCCGGACTTCGCACAGGTGGAATCGGACACGCCGGTCCTTACCGCCAACCAGCGCTTCAGCATCAATCTGCCGGAGAAGCGGCCCTTTTTCCGCGAGGGTGCGGAGCTGCTCACCGGCTCGATGCCTCTCATCTACACGCGCACCATCGTGGAACCTTCGGCCGGTTTGCGCATCACGCACCGTGACGAGCACCTGAACGCGACGGCTTTCCTGGCGCGGGACACGGGGCGGGGGGTGATCGTCGCTCCCAGCTTTCTGTCATCCGAGGACGTCTACCCGGACTTCGACAGCATGGTCGGTTTCGCCCGCGTGGTCAAAGCCTTCGGCAATGCGCAGGCAGGCGCACTGGCCTCCATCAAGCGCAATGCGGACGGTAGCCGCAACGTGGTCGCAAGCATCGACGGTGCCTGGAATTCACCGACCGATCGCGTGATAGCGCAAGCCGCGCTCTCGGACACGCGCAATCCCCGGCGGCCAGACCTTCTACCTGAGTGGCGCGGCCAATCCCTACAAGGGCACGCTGCCCTGATCGAATGGGATCACAGCGGCCCGTGGGTCAGCGAATTGCGCGCCACTTCGTACGCCCCCGGCTTCCGTGCTTGGCTCGGGGACGTCCCCCGCGTCGGCTTCCGCTCCGTGCATGCGCTGCTGCAGCGGCCCTGGTATGTGGCCAACGCATGGATCAATTCCGTCACGCCATACGTGGGGCTCGATGAACTCCACGGCGTGGATCACGTGGGCCGTGAACGTGATCCCCTCCTCGGCCTCAATTTGGCTGGGCCGCGTAACTTCTCCGCCGATCTTAAGCACCATCCATCGACGACGGTACTGAACCTGCTCGGTCAGGAGCGCGCGTTTTCGTATAACGAATGGTCGGCGTCGTTCAACCCAGCGCCGTGGATGCCGCTTGTGAAAGTGGCAGGCCTGAGCGGCGAGCAGGTGGACTTTGACATCGGCGATGTCATGCCCGCACACCAGTCGGACCTGCTGCTGCGCGCCCACCCCCTGGACCGCTTCGAGCTGGAGCTGCATCGCACGCAGTACCGCCTGGCCGGCGGCCGCCGGCTCGACGAGCGCATCGACGAGTGCATCGCGAGCTGGTACTTCGGCGCCGCGGTGTACCTTGTCGCCGACATGCAGCGCCACCAGAGCCAGCGTCCACCGCAGCCGGGTGCAGTGACGACGAATCTAAGCGTGCAGCTGACGGCGGAACTCTCGTCGCGCAGCCAGCTGTACGCCGGCGTACGCGACGGGCGGGTGGAGCGTGCATATGGACGCAAGGAGGCACGCGAGGCCTACATCAAGTACAGCCGCACGCTTGCCTGGTAGGCGCTGCGCTGCTCAGAAGACGTGCAAAAATTGCGCACGTGAGGGGCGTAGCTAAGCGGACCAGTCCGCTGTGTCCAAGTAAATCGGTTTTGTGAAGCTTGGACTCAAACTTGGACCCATTTGGATCGTGCTGGCGGCGTACAAGCTGAACCGTTGTGAAACAACGAGCTCCCGATTTTCATAGGGAGCTCGCTTAAAAAACGGGCATTTTGACCCGTTCTGAAACGCAATGAAACGACGACTTATTTGCCGATGCAGAAGCGGCTGAAGATCACCCCCAGCAGGTCGTCCGGCGTGAACTCGCCGGTGATGCTGGAGAGCTGGGTCTGGGCCAGCCGCAGCTCTTCCGCGAACAGGTCTAGCGACTGGTCGTTCTGCGCGGCGTGCTGGCCGGCCACGTCCAGGTGCTTGCGCGCGTTGCGCAGGGCGATCAGGTGGCGCTCGCGCGCGAGGTAGAGCGATTCGCCCGTCTGCTGCCAGCCCGCGATCCGCAGCAGCTCCTGGCGCAGCAGGTCGATACCGATCTTTTCGTGCGCGGACAGGTAGATGTGCGTCGCATCGGCCGCCGGGTCGACCGCGGGCTTGTGGCCGGACAGATCGATCTTGTTCCACACACGGATGACCGGTACGCCGTCCGGGAAGGCTGCCACGATGGCGTCGTCGGCGCGGGTCGGGCCCTGGTCGGCATCCAGCAGATGCAGGATCACGTCGGCCTTGCCCACCTCACCCCAGGTCCGCTCGATGCCGATGCGCTCGACCACGTCCACTTCATCGGTCAGCGCGCGGATGCCCGCGGTGTCGATGATGTTGAGGGGGATGCCCTCGATCTGGATGGTTTCGGTGACCTTGTCGCGCGTGGTACCCGCGATCGGTGTGACGATGGCGACGTCGTTCCCTGCCAGGGCGTTCAGTAGCGAGGACTTGCCGACATTCGGCTGGCCCACCAGCACCACGTTCAAGCCCTCACGCAGCAGCGCGCCCTGCGAGGCCTGGGCGAACACACGCTCCAGCTGCTCGACGATGCCGCTCAGCTGCCCGCGCGCGTTGGATTTTTCGAGGAAGTCGATTTCCTCTTCCGGGAAGTCGAGCGTGGCCTCGACCAGCATGCGCAGGTTGATGACCTGCTCCACCAGATCGTGAATCGTACGAGAGAACGCGCCGGACAAGGACTGCGAGGCCGACTTCGCGGCAGCTTCGGTGGAGGCGTCGATCAGGTCCGCCACGGCCTCGGCCTGGGCCAGATCAAGCTTGTCGTTGAGGTAGGCGCGGCGGGTGAATTCGCCCGGTTCGGCGAGGCGCAGGCCGAGCTCCGCGCCGGCCTCCAGCACGCGCGTGAGCAGCATCTGCAGCACCACCGGGCCGCCGTGGCCCTGCAGTTCCAGCACGTCTTCGCCAGTGTAGGAATGCGGAGCCTTGAACCACAGCGCCAGGCCCTCGTCGATGACGGTGCCGTCGGCCTGCGTGAACGGGACGTAGTGGGCGTGGCGGGCTTTCAACTCCTGGCCGGGGAACAGCACGGCGGCCAGCGCGGCCAGCGACTTGCCGGAGGCGCGCACGACGCCGATGCCGCCACGGCCAGGGGCGGTGGCGATGGCGGCGATGGGAGAGGTATCGATCATGGAGATGATTCTAAAGAAAAGCCCGTGGCTCGGCACGGGCTTGAGGCTGCGGGACCGGGGTCAGGCGGGGGCGCCTAGCTCCCCTTTGGTGAACCGGGGCCAGACCCCTACAGTAAGGGGCGGGCCACTACGCTGCGGTTACTTCGCGGCGCCGGTATCGAACTTCTTGGTGATCACCCACTGCTGCGCAATCGACAGCAGGTTGTTCACCACCCAGTACAGCACCAGGCCGGCCGGGAAGAAGAAGAACATGAAGCCGAAGATGATCGGCATGGCCATCATCATCTTGGCCTGCACCGGGTCGGCTGGCTGCGGGTTCAGGCGGGTGCTGACGAACATCGAGATGATGTACAGGACCGGCAGGATGAAGTACGGGTCCGAGATCGTCAGGTCCGGAATCCAGCCCCACGACGCGCCGCGCATTTCGACCGACGCCTGCAGCACATAGTACAGCGCGATGAACACCGGCATCTGCACCAGCAGCGGCAGGCAGCCACCCAGCGGGTTGATCTTCTCGGACTTGTACAGCTCCATGGTGGCCTGGTTCATCTTGGCCGGATCGTCCTTGTAGCGCTCACGGATGGCCTGCAGCTTCGGCGTCACCAGTTTCACCCTGGCCATCGAGCGGAAGCCGGCGGCGGACAGCGGGAAGAACAGGAGCTTGAGCAGCACGGTGAAGGCGACGATGGTCCAGCCCCAGTTGCCGATCACGCGGTGCATCTGGTCGATCACCCAGAAGATCGGCTTGGACAGCACGGCGAACTTGCCATAGTCCTTGACCAGTTCCAGGCCCGGCGCGATGGTTTCCAGGTGCTTCTCGTCCTGCGGGCCGGAATACAGCTTGGCCACGTTCGACACCGCGGTCCCCGGCTGCACGGTGCCCAGCGGGATGCGGGTGCCGATGCGGTACAGGTTCGTCTCGCCCGGCACCGGCTCGGCGTAGTTCTCGCGCGCGGCCTTCTGCGGCGGCACGAAGGCCGAGACGAAGAAGTGCTGCGACATGGCGATCCAGCCGTCCGTGGCCTTCTTCGCGTATTCGGCCTTGCCCTTCGCCAGTTCGTCGAAGGTCAGCTTCTGGTAGTGCTCCTGCGAGGTGTACAGGGTCGGGCCGGTGTAGGTGCTGTTGAAGTACGAATCGCCCTCCGGCTTGTTGCCGTCGTGGGTGATCTGCAGGTACAGGGCCGGCTGCACCGGCGCGGTGCCGGTGTTGGCCACGTCGTGGCGCAGGTCGATGGTGTAGTCGCCCTTCTTGAAGACGTAGGTCTTGGTCAGGCGCACGCCGCCCGATTCCGCGTCCAGCACCAGTGTGGTGTTGCCGTTGGCGTCCGGCGCGCCGGTGCCCGGGCGGACCGTGAAGCCAGTGGTGTGGTTCGGCATGGTGCCCATTGGGTCATTGCCCACCAGACCGGTCTGGCCCAGATAGATGTGCTTGGCCACGTTGTCGAACAGGACCTGATTCTTGGCCTGGTCGATCTTGTCGCGGTACTTGAGCAGTTCCAGGCGCTCGATCACGCCGCCCTGGGTGTTGATGGTGGCCTTGACCACGTCCGTGGTGACGGTGATGCGCTGGGCCTGGAAGGCCGGCGCGGCCGTGGCGCCCGGAACGGCGGCGGCATTTTGCGCGGTGGCCGGGGCATTCGGCAGCGCGGCGGCGCCGGGCTG
>NZ_SPVF01000247.1 GCF_004614185.1 Zemynaea arenosa
GCGCCGCATCAACGGCAGCGCGCGGCGCCGGCGCCGGGTGAGGCGGCGTTGTTCTCGGCCTGCTTGCTCAGCTTCGTGGCGGCGGTCAGGGTGGGGCACTGGTCGGCCGAGCCGCGCGCCACCGTTACCATCATCCCGTCCACCCAGCCGTCCTTGCCGCCCACGTTCACGCGGTAAAAGGAGTTCTTCTCTTCCTTGATGGTCCAGGGCAGGCCTGCGGGGGCCAGGCGCACGCCCGGCTTGGCGTCGTCCGGTGCCGCATACAGTTCGATATCCTTGCCCTTGACGGCGGTGATGGTGTCGGCGGCCAGGGCGCTGCCGGCGGCCAGCAGGGCCAGGACCAGGGCGGCCAGGGTACGGCGTGGCTCAGGCGACAGGTGTGGGATGCTCATGGTGGTTTTCTTTCTCTTGATGGGCTTCGGCGGCCGGGGCGGCGCTACCTGCGTCCTCTTCGTCTTCCTCGGGCAGCAGGTGCTCGGTCAACGTTTCATTGAACTCGGTCCATTCCGCAACCGCAGTCATGAAGATCACGCCGACGATCGAGAGCACGCCCAGGCCCAGCACATACTGCCCGAACAGCAGCATGGCGCAGCCCAGGACCAGTGACAGGACCAGCTGCAGCGCGCACAGTGCGATGTAGACCGCCGCGCGGTTCAGGCGCAGTCCCAGGAGCGGCGGCAAGCGCAGCCAGCGCGCGCACAGGTATTCCACCGGGTGGCCGATCCAGTGATCCGGGTGGCGCGCCAGCAGGCGGTCCTTCAGCAGCTTGGGGGTGAGGGTGACAAGCACCAGCGCGAGCATCAGGTAGGCCAGCGGCTTCCAGTGATGCAGGTCCAGGCTGAAATGGCCGTCGTGCGGCACGTCGCCATGGAACGCCAGCAGGTTATCGAGCGCCATCGCATGCAGGTACACGCCCGGCACCCGGCCGTGGATGGGCGACAGCACCAGGTCGTTGGAATCCGACAGGGCCAGGCCGACCAGCACGATCTTGCCCTTCAGTTCCCGCATCAGCCGGGCGTGTTCTTCCCCGCTGGTGGCGAGCAGTTCGCCCGCGCGGATCGTCTCGCTGTACACGCAGACCGGCTTCTCGGCATCGTGGAACCAGGCCTGGCGGATCCCGCGCGGCACCAGCTCGCCCCAGCCATGCGCTGGACGGCAGTAGCGCTCCCCGTGGGCGTCCGCCCAGCCCACGCCGTGCGCCGCCGCGCGATTGCCCCACACCAGCGCCATGGGCTCGGCGGCATCATGCGGATGCACACCCGCGACCCCGGCCAGCGCCACGGCGGCCGGCGGCAGTGCTGCCGCGCCGCCTGCGGGCATGGCCGCAGCCAGCGGATAGGACCAGGCCACGCGGTCCACTTCATCCGGCGCGTAGCGGACCGCGACCTTCCCCAGGCAGCGGCCGTCGAGCGCGTCCAGCTCTGGGCGCAGGGGATAGCGGTCGTCGCGGTCGCGCACCGCGGCCAGGAAGAGGGGAATGCCGGCTTGGCGCGTCGCGCACAGCTGCTCCGTGAAGGCGGCCAGGCTGGGGTCGTCCCGCCGCGCGCTGTAGTGAATATCGAAGAACACCGCCTTCGGCTCGTACGCGGTCAGGGCGCGCAGCAGGCGGGCGGAATAGCTGTAGCGGGCCGGCCACTCCTGGCCGGCGGCTGCCAGCGCGGCATCGTCGATGAGCAGCACGCGCACCTGGTCGCGCGCGCCTTCGCCATAGACTTCGCCGGCCGCCGGTGCGTAGATGCGGGCCTGCTGGCGCGTGGCGAATTCCTCGCCAAAGAACTGGTGGACGGTGAGCGCCAGCAGGCAACCGACGAAGATCGCGATCGCGCATTCCTTGAGTTGGCGGGCCGTGCTGCGGGGTTGCGGGGTGTGGTTTTTCCTGTCGGACATCCCGGCACAATGCCAGAAAATTATGGCAATGACAATGCGAGTGACCGGCGGTTACGCAGGGGCGCCGAGCAGGTTGGCGTCGCGCGTGAGCAGCCATGCGCCGCTGGGCTGCTTGCGCAGGATGGACATGGTGTGGCCGCTGCGCCGCACCGGCGCCGCGCTGCCGTCGCGCGGGCGCACTTCCACGGTCAGGCGGGTGCGCGCGTAGGCCATGTTGCCCTCGATGGCGATCTCCTGGATCTCGCTCAGGGTCTCGATGCTGTGCGTGGCCAGCAGCGCGCGCAAGGGCTTGGCGAAGGCCTCGCGCCCGCACATCGGCGGACCGCCGGGGACGAGGAACACCGCATCCGGCGCCATCAGGGACAGCACGGCGTCCACGTCGCCCGCGCGGGTCGCGTTCAGCCAGGTGGCGATCAATTTGCGGATCGCGAGTTCGTCGTCGCTGGTGCTCATGGCACACTCCTGGTCATGTCAAGCTGCTGGTCATTTGGCATTGCGGTCCGCCTGCATCATGCCGAAGATGTTCCCGTCCGGGTCATTCACGTAGGCGAGCCAGCCGATGCCGGGCACCGCCATCTTCGGCACCGCAAGCACGCCGTTCATGTCCCCCTGCAGCACGCGGTCGAGCAGGGCGTCGATATTGTCCACGTCCACGGTGACGACGAAGGCGTTGACCGCGGCCAGCGCGTGCGGTACATCGCCGCGGCGCGGCAGCAGGCCGCCGTTGATGCCGGGCTTGTCCTCCGGGCCGGTGGTGATCAGCCAGTAGTCGCCGCCGTCCCATTTGTTGAAGGACCAGCCGAACAGCTGCGAATAAAAGCCGATCAGGCGCTGCGGGTCGGAGGCGTGGATTTCGAAATGGACCGGGCGGCTCATGTCAGCCGCCCTGGACTTGGCCGTGGTCCTGCATGTGCTTCGGCAGCTCGGCCCACGGATCGTATTCGCCGATGCTCCACACATGGCCTTCCAGGTCGCGGCAGGTGAAACCCCGGCCGCCGTACGGCGCTTCCACCAGGTCCAGGATGATCTCGACGCCGGTGCGCTTGACGCGCTGGTAGATCTCGGTGGCGTCGTTGACGGACAGGCTGATGGTCTGGGTCTGCATGCCGCCGATGTCATCGGGCTGCTTGATCAATTTGCCGTAGTCGTTCTGCACGGCGGTGGAGCCAAGCATGATCATGCCGTTGCCGAAGACGAGCTGGGCGTGGCGAATTTCGCCGTACTGCCCCGGCACGATCAGCTGCTTCTCGAAGCCGAAGGTCTCGCACAGCCATTCGATGGCGCGCGGCGCGTCGCGGTAGCGCAGGCAGGGCGTCACCGTGGACCGGGTCTGCTTGGCAGTCATGGCGGACATGGCGTTCTCCCGAAGATGAGATGGCAGAACGTATGTTAGCCCAAACTGGGTGCGCCACCGCACCGATGGCGCGCAGGTATTTACGAGTCGGTGGCGCAGCCCTCTTTCAGCACGCGCCGGGTCGAGGGCGGGTACTTGGCCAGCTTGTTCGCCGGGCGGATCGGGCGCGGGGCGAAGTTGCCGCCGCAGTTGGGGCACACGCCGTGCAGGCGCGTCTCGACGCAGTCGCGGCAGAAGGTGCATTCAAAGGTGCAGATCATCGCGTCTGGCGCCGCGGGCGGCAGGTCGCGGTCGCAGCATTCGCAATTGGGGCGCAGTTCGAGTGGCATGGCGGCTCCTGGATGAGGGAGCCGCCATGGTATGCCAGTTGCGCTACATCTGCTGGAACAGGTGCGAATGGCCGCGGCTGACTTCCAGTGCGTCCGGGTAGCCTTTCACGCTCAGCATCTGGCGGCCGCGCGCGTCGCGCGAGACTTCGGCGATGGCATCCACGCGCACTAGCGTGGAGCGGTGGATGCGCCAGAATTCGTCGGGATCGAGTTCGTCGCACAGTTCCTTAAGCGTCTTGCGGATCAGGAGTTCGGCGCCGGCGGTCTGCACGCGCGTGTATTTTTCGTCGGCCTGGAAGAACAGGATCTCCTTGGTGCTGATCATGCGCAGGCTGGTGCCGACCTGGGCCTGGATCCACTTCAGGTAGCTGGGCTTCTTCTCGGTACCGCTGTCCTTGGCCTTCAGCAGCCGGGTGAGCTCGGAGAGCTGGGCACCGATGTCTTCCGGGGCCTTCTGCAGCCGCGCTTCCAGCCGCTTGCGGGTCAGCTGCAAACGGTCGGCCGTCACGGGCTTGAGCAGGTAGTCCATCGCACCCTGTTCGAAGGCTTCGATCGCGTACTGATCGTAGGCGGTGACGAATACGATGCGGGTACGGTGGTACAGCACGCGCGCGGCGTCGATGCCGTTCTGGCCGGGCATGCGGATGTCGAGGAAGACGATGTCCGGCTGATGCTCCCCGGTCATGGCGACGGCATCCAGGCCGTTGGACGCTTCCCCCACGATCTGCAGCTCGGGCCACACGTCGCGCAGGCGGGCACGCAGCTGGTCGCGCATCGGGGCTTCGTCGTCGACGATCAAGGCGGTGGGCGCGCTGGCCATTTAATTCTTCTCCAGAGGGTTGTACGGGACACGGATCGAAGTATAAGCGCCGCCTGCAAGCGGGGCTTCGATCACCAGCTGGGCTTCGGCGCCATACAGCAGCTGCAGGCGTTCGCGGATGTTGGCCAGGCCCACGCCATCGTCCGAGTGCAGGTCGAAGCCGACGCCGTTGTCGATGACATCGACGAACAGCTGCTGGCCGACCACGCGCGCGGCCACGTCGATATGCCCGCCCTCGATCTTCGGCTCCAGCCCGTGCTTGATGGCGTTTTCGATGAGTGTCAGCAGCATCATGGGCGGGAAGGGCGCGAAGTTGAGGTGCTCGGGCACGTCGAAGGCCACGGTCAGGCGCTCCTTCATCCGCGCCTGCATGATGTTGAGGTAGGCCTTGGACAGCTCGACCTGCTTGCCCAGCGTGCCGCCCGAGGCGCAGCGCATCTGCGGCAGGGTGGCGCGCAGGTAGTCGATCAGATTCTGGTGAATGCGCGCCGCTTCCTTCGGATCGGTTTCGATCAACTGGCCGATCAGCGCCAGGGTGTTGAACAGGAAGTGCGGTTCGACTTGCGCCTGCAGCGTCGCCATCTGGGCTTCCACCAGCCGGCGTTCGAGGTTGGCCACGTCGGCCTTTTCGGTGGCCTTCATGGCCGCCAGTTCGGCCTTGCGCTTGCCGCCGGCGAGGGCCTTGATGGAGCCGGAGATGAACATGAACCAGACGCCGACTTCGGCGTTGTTCAGAAGGCCCGTGCCGACGACGGCGATGAACCAGACCAGGTACAGGCGGCGCCATTCGACGACGGCGACCCAGTCGAAGAAGCGCCACCACAGCACCGTGGCTTCCTTCATGACCTCGCGCATCAGGTCGACGGCGTGGTTGACGTTGGTGGCGATGCCCATGTTACTTCTCCAGGGTGACCGGCGGCGGCAGGGCCTTGCGGCGTTTCGAGACGATGAAGGCGGTGATCACCAGCTTGATGAGCAGGAAGATCACAAACAGCGTGAACGCCAGCGGGATGATGGTCAGGGCGAGCGCCAGCGCGACGGCGGTCACCAGCAGCTGCGGGCCATTCATCTTGGCGATGGTGCGCAGGCCGCGGCGCGTCCAGCGCATCACGGCGTGGCCGGCTTCTTCGACGCCATTCAGGAATTGGTTCAGGAACTCGGATTTCATGTTTTGCCTCCAGTGCAATGCCTCTTACGATGATTGCACTGTACCTGTCCAATTCCATGCCCACCAGCATGTACCGACGAACTGCAGATTGGCGGGGGCGAGTGGTGGCAGGCACGGATCAGCAGTGCCAGCGCTGCTCTGCCGCTATCGTGCGCGATTGTCCTTTGAGCGCGCGCTGCTAGACTGAGTTGCATGGACACTAACGAACGATTCGACTTGCTGGACAGTGGCATGAAAACGCTGGGGACGCGCATGGACAAGCTCGTGACCACGTTTCAGGCGTACTCAGCCAAAACGGATGAGCGGCTGCTGAGGCTCGAGCAGGACGTCGCCGTCATCAAATCAAATTACGCCACCAAAGCCGACGTGGCTGAAATGCGCAACAGCATAGTCCTGTGGGTTGTCAGCGCGTTTATTCTCACCCAGCTGCTGCCTCGAATTCTGGATGCTATCGGCGCGAACTGAGGTGCTACTTCCAGCCATTCGGACCGTGGCCGAACTCAGGCGGCGTGATTGCGATGGTTGTCAGCGCACTACTCCCCGTGGTCGCCGCGGCGTGCGTGCTCCCAGTAGCGACGTAGCAGGCCGTAGTTGATGGTGTCGCACCATTCTCCATTGACGAACCAGCGCTCCGGCATGAAACCCTCCTTGCGAAAGCCGAGCCGTTCCAGCACCTTGTACGAGGCGTGGTTGCGCGGGTCCACATCGGCTTCGATGCGGTTGAGATCCAGCGCGGAGAAGGCATGCTGCAGCGTCGCCTCCAGTGCCTCGAACATGTAGCCCTTGCCCTGGTGCGCGTGCGCCAGGATGTAGCCGATGTCGCAGCGCCGGTTCTGGTCATGGAAGTCGTACAGCCGCGTGTTGCCGATCACCTCACCGGTCTCCGGCAGTGTGATCGCAAACAGCAGGGACGCGCCGTCCTCGTAGGCCTGCAAGGCCTTGGCCACCGATTCCTCTGCCTGCTCCAGGCGCGTCCATGCGGCCGCGCCGCCGTAGCGCCGCAGTACCGGATCGCCGAACAGGGAGAACTGGGCCGCGGCGTCGGCGGCGGTGATCCAGCGCAGGCGCAAACGCGCGGTATCGATGACGGTGGGTGTCAGGACGGGCATGTCAGTTCAAGCCTCCGTGGCAGCAGATTGGGTGACCGTGGCCAGCACCATGGCGGTGATGAGCTGTTCGGCCTCGTCGAAATCTTTTCTGGTGAGCGCCTTGCGGTCCAGGACCAGCGCCATCTGCGCCTCGAAGTCCGCGTACGACTGCGTCATCGCCCAGATGGCAAACAGCAGATGGGTCGCGTTGACCGGCGCCATGCGCCCCTCCGCGATCCAGCGCTCGAAGCACTCGATGTCCTTGCGCACCAGCGGCACCACGCGCTCGCGGATCTGCGCCCCGTACAGCTGCGCGCCGCCGATCACCTCCATCGCATACACGCGGGACGCATACGGGTGCTCGCGCGAGAACTTCAGCTTGGCCTGGATGTAGGCGCGGAGCACCTCGCGTGGATCCTGTTCGGGGTCCGCCAGCGACGCCATACGCGCCAGCCACTCGTCCAGCACATCGTCCAGCACCCGCTCGTACAAGGCCTGCTTGGTCGGGAAGTAGTACATCAGGTTCTGCTTGGACATCCCGAGGCTCTCGGCGATGGTTGCGATCGACGTGCCCTCGTAGCCGCACTCCGCGAACACGCGCACGGCTTCGGTGGCGATTTCGGCCTCCAGCCGGTCCCGATTGAGCACGCGGCGGCTGGCCGCGGTCTTGGTTGTCATGGCTGGTGTCCCCTCAGGAAGTCTGCGAGTGCGGGCGTATCTGCGTACGCCACGTTAAAGCGGAACCACACGCTGTCGGGTGCGCGCAGCATGAAGAAATCGTTCGGCGACAGCAGGATGCCGGCGCGGATCGCGGCATCGGCAATGGTCTTGCCGTTCCATTCCGGCGTGGGCGCCACCGGCCAGCCCGCGCTCACGAACATGCCGCCGCGTGCCCGCGCCACCGGCTCCAGGCCGGCGCCGCGCAGGTTGTCGATGGTGCGCTCGCGCGCGTGCTCCAGTTGCGCGACCAGCTTTTCGATCATCTTGCGGTAGCCGCGCGCAGTGATGGCGTCGTACACGGCGCGCTCGTTAATCTCGGAAGTCGTGAGCCCGGCCAGCATCTTCACGCGCAGCAGTTCGGGCACCAAGGTGTGCGAGGCGCTGATGGCGCCCACGCGCAGCACCGGCGACAGCGACTTGGAGAAGCTGGCCACGTGGATCACGCGCCGCAGCCCGTCCATCGCGGCCAGCGAGGCATCCGAACGGGAAGCCAGTTCGCGGTAGATGTCGTCTTCCACCAGCCAGAAGTCGAACTGCTCAGCCATGCCCAGCAGCTTGTGGGCCTGCGCCTGCGACAGCGACGTGCCGAGAGGATTCTGCAGCACGGTGTTGACGAACATGAGCTTGGGCTGCGTCTTCGCCGCCTGCGCGGCCAGCACGGTGAAGTCGAGGCCTGCATCGGTGCGCGGGATGCCGACCGGGATGCAGCCGTGGTGGCGCACCAGCGACAGCAGGTTCGAATAGCCGGGGTCCTCGACGAACACTGTGTCGCCGGGCCGCGTGAGGGTCCGCAGGATCAGGTCAAACGCATGCGTGGCGCCGTTGGTGAGCAGGATCTGGTCCGGCTCCACGGCAAACAGCTCGTCCGCGAGGTTGGACGCCATCTGCTGCCGCAGCTGGGGGAAGCCGAGCGGATGGCCGTAGCCGCGCAGGCGGTTGGCCGGGATGCGCATCGCATGGCGCACCGCGTCCAAAATGGTGGTCTCGCCGTACCACTCCGGCGGCAGCCAGCCCGCGCCGACGGGCAGGGCGTCCGAGGTGCCGGAGTAAAGGTCGGGCGTGAGCGCGTCGATGGCGGCCGGGGTGGCGGCAATCGCCGTCTGCTGGGGCGCGGCGACGGCCTTCGGCTGGGCCACGAAAAAGCCGGAACCGCGGCGCGAATTCAGCAGTCCTAACGTGAGGAGCCGGTCATAGGATTCGACCACCGTGAAGGTACTGACATTGTTGGCCTTGGCAAACAACCGCACCGACGGCATGCGCGTGCCGACCCGCAGTTCGCGGCTCTGCACCATGGCCGCAATCGCCGCGACGATCTGGTCCACCAGGCTGGCATTGCCCCCGCGCCGGCTGCGGTCGATGGCGAGCACCGGCCAGCCGCCGGGCGCGGGCGGGGTGTCCTGCAAGCGTGCGCCATCTGCCATGGGGTTCTCCAAACTGTACTGTTTTCGCAACCTGTACGGTTGGCACGTTTTTCCAGCAGTGTATATGTGCCATATTTCTAACGCTGACTATTATGGCATCAACATTTTGCCAATCGGTCAAAAATTTTAGCAGTCGTCAAAACACTGGAGACCTCCCATGAACGAGTCCCGCCCTGCATCGATGTCGTCTTTCTGGATGCCTTTCACGAACAACCGGGACTTCAAGGCGGCCCCGCGCCTGCTGGTGTCGGCCGAGGGCATGTACTACAAGGACGTCGACGGCAACCAGATCCTCGACGGCACCGCCGGCCTGTGGTGCGTCCCGTGCGGACATGCGCAGCCGCGCATCGTGGCTGCCGTGCGCGAGATGATCGGCCAGCTCGATTTCGCACCCACCTTCCAGATGGGCCACCCAGCCGCTTTTGATTTGGCCGAGCAGCTGATGGAGTACACCAACCACCGCTTCGGCCACGTGTTCTACACGAACTCCGGTTCCGAGTCGGTGGACACCGCGCTGAAGATGGCACTGGCCTACCACCGCGCGCGCGGGGAGGGCAGCCGCACGCGCCTGATCGGCCGCGAGCGCGGTTACCACGGCGTGGGTTTCGGCGGCATTTCGGTTGGCGGCATCGGCGGCAACCGCAAGCCGTATGGCCCGTTGCTGCCGGGTGTGGACCACCTGCCGCACACGCACAACCTCGCGAAGAACGCGTTCACGCGCGGCGAGCCGGAATACGGCACCGAGCTGGCGGATGAACTGGAGCGCATCGTCGCGCTGCACGATGCGTCCACCATCGCCGCGGTGATCGTGGAGCCGGTGGCCGGGTCGACTGGCGTGCTGATTCCGCCCAAGGGCTACCTCAAGCGCCTGCGCGAGCTGTGCAGCAAGCACGGCATCCTGCTGATCTTCGACGAAGTGATCACGGGCTTCGGCCGCCTGACCACGCCGTTCGCCTTCGACTACTTCGACGTCGAGCCGGACATGGTCACCTGCGCCAAGGGCCTGACCAACGGCGTGGTGCCGATGGGCGCCGTCTTCACCAAGAAGCACATCCACGATGCGTTCATGGAAGCGCCGCCGGGCATTGAGCTGTTCCACGGCTACACCTACTCGGGCCACCCGCTGGCCTGCGCCGCGTCCATCGCCACGCTGCAGACCTTCAAGGAGCAGAACATCCTGGAGAACGCGGCCAGCCTGCGGCAGTACTGGGAGGATGCGGCGCATTCGCTTAAGGGCCTGCCGCACGTGATCGACATCCGCACGCTGGGCCTCATCGCCGGCATCGAGCTGCAGCCGATCGAGGGCAAGCCGGGGGCGCGTGCCTACGCCGCCTTCAAGAAGGCCTTCGCGGATGGAGTGCTGATCCGCACGACCGGCGACATCATCGCGCTCTCGCCGCCGCTGGTGCTGGAGAAGAAGCATATCGACGAATTGTTCGGCAAGCTCGCCACGATCCTCAAGAACCTCGACTGAATAGAAGGCGTCATGAAAGAGACCATCACCCATTACATCAACGGCGCCGCGCTGGACACGAGCAGTGGCCGGTATGCAGACGTCTACAACCCGGCGCTGGGCGAGCCGGTGGCGCGCGTCGCCTTGGGCACGGCGGAGGAGGTGAATGCCGCCGTCGCCGCCGCGCAAGCGGCCTTCCCGGCCTGGGCCAACACGCCGCCGCTGGCGCGCGCGCGTGTTCTCTTCAAGTACCTGGAGCTGTGCCAGAAGCACACTGACGAATTCGCGGCCATGCTGACCCGCGAGCATGGAAAAACCTTCACCGATGCGCAGGGCGAAGTTGCGCGCGGCATCGAGGTGGTGGAGTTCGCGGTCGGCGTGCCGCAGCTGCTCAAGGGCGAGTACACCGACCAGATCGCGCGCGGCATCGATGCATGGTCGATGCGCCAGCCGCTCGGCGTGGTCGCGGGCATCACGCCCTTCAATTTCCCGGTGATGGTGCCGATGTGGATGTTCCCGGTGGCGCTGGCATGCGGGAATACTTTCATCCTGAAGCCGTCCGAGCGCGATCCTTCCGCCTCGCTGCTGCATGCGCGTTTGCTGAAGGAAGCGGGGCTGCCGGACGGCGTCTTCAACGTGGTCCAGGGCGACAAGGTCACCGTCGATGCGATCCTCGATAACCCGGACGTGCAGGCCGTGAGCTTCGTCGGCTCGACTCCGATCGCCGAATACATCTACGCCCGCGGCAGCGCCTCGGGGAAGCGGGTGCAGGCCCTGGGCGGCGCCAAGAACCACATGGTGGTGATGCCGGATGCCGACATGAAGATGGCGACCGATGCCATCATCGGCGCGGCCTACGGCTCCGCCGGTGAGCGCTGCATGGCCATCTCGGTGGTGGTGGCCGTGGGTGACGCGGCGGACCAGCTGGTGCCGGAACTGGCCAAGCGCACCGCCGCGCTGAAGATCGGCGATGGCATGCAGAAGGACTCGGAGATGGGCCCGATCGTCACCCTGCAAGCCAAGCAGCGCATCGAAAAGCTGATCGGCGAAGGCGTGGAACAGGGCGCGGATCTGGTGGTCGATGGCCGCAACTACAAGGTGCAAGGCCGCGAGAACGGCTTCTTCGTGGGCGGCACGCTGTTCGACAACGTCAAACCGGACATGACGATCTACAAGGAAGAGATCTTCGGCCCCGTGCTGTGCGTGGTGCGCCTGCCGGACGTGGCCAGCGCCGTGGAGCTGATCAACGCGAACGAATACGGTAACGGTACCGCCATCTTCACTCGGGATGGCGGGGTGGCGCGCGAGTTCGTGCGCCAGATCCAGGTGGGTATGGTCGGCGTCAACGTGCCGCTGCCTGTGCCGATGGCCTTCAACAGCTTCGGCGGGTGGAAGAAGTCGCTGTTCGGCGACCACCATGCCTACGGGCCGGAAGGCGTCCGCTTCTACACGCGCCACAAGGCCGTGATGCAGCGCTGGCCCAACACCGCCAGTGCCGGCGTGCAGTTTGCATTCCCGCAGATGAAGTAAAAAAGATTCGCTATCCCCGCGTCCGCGGGGGTAGCGATGACCTTCGAGACCGACCAGGACGACATCATGATCGATTCGCTGAACCACCTGCCGCTGGCGGCAGGCGACGGGGCCTCGCTTGCCCAAAAATTCACTGATCTCGCGCCGCCGCTCACGGCGCGCCAGGCCGCCATCGAGAGCGCGCGCTGCCTGTACTGCTATGACGCGCCGTGTACGCGCATCTGCCCGACCGAGATCGACGTGGCGAGCTTCATCCGCAACATCCACGACGACAACGTGAATGGGGCGGCGGTCGGCATCCTGTCGCAGAACATCATGGGCGGCGCCTGCTCCCGTGTGTGCCCGGTGGAGATCCTGTGCGAGAGCGCCTGCGTACGTAACCACGATGCGGAAGGGCAGCCGGTCAAGATCGGGCTCCTGCAGCGCTATGCACTGGATAACGCGACCTTGAAGGAGCATCCGTTCCAGCGCGCGCCTTCGACCGGCCGCAAGATCGCGGTGGTCGGTGCCGGTCCGGCGGGCCTGTCTGCCGCGCACCGCCTGGCGATGCTGGGCAATGATGTGGTGGTGTTCGAGGCGCGTGAAAAGGCCGGTGGCCTCAACGAATACGGCATCGCCAAGTACAAGCTGACCGATAACTTCGCGCAGAAGGAAGTCGACTTCCTCCTGTCGATCGGCGGCATCGAGGTACAGCATGGCCGCGTGCTGGGTGTGAACCTGCACCTGGCCGACCTGCAGGCGCAATATGACGCAGTGTTCCTCGGTCTCGGCCTGACCGCCAGCAAGCAGCTCGGCCTCACCGGCGAGGATGCGCCGGGGCTGATGGCCGCCATCGACTACATCGCGGCCCTGCGCCAAGCGTCGGACCTGGCCACACTGCCGGTGCCGCGCCGCGCCATCGTCATCGGCGCGGGGAATACCGCCATCGACATGGCGGTACAGATCCAGCGCTTGGGCGCCGAGGAAGTCACACTGGTGTATCGCCGCGGCTTCGACGCCATGAGCGCGACCTGGCACGAGCAGGAGATCGCGAAGGCCAACAACGTGCGCATAAAGGTCTGGTCCGCGCCGCTGCAAGTGCTGCAGGAAGCGAACGGCGTCGTGCGTGGCATGCGCTTCGAACGTACGCAGATGGTGGAAGGGAAGCTGGTGGGCACCGGCGAGGTGTTCGACATCGAAGCGGATGCGATCTTCAAGGCCATTGGCCAGTCGCTGGCGCCGGGGGCGCTGTCCGACCCGTTGGCGCAGCAGCTCGCGCGCAAGGGCGACAAGATTGTCGTCGACGACTTCTTCCGCACTGTGGTGCCGGGCGTGTACGCGGGCGGTGACTGCGTGGCACCGGGGCAGGACCTCACGGTGCAGGCCGTCCAGCACGGAAAACTGGCCGCCATGGCCATCCATCAGGATCTTCAATCGAAAGTGGAGGCTGCATAATGGCTGACCTGTCCATCAATTTTGTCGGCATCAAGGCACCCAATCCTTTCTGGCTCGCCTCCGCGCCGCCGACCGACAAGGCCTACAACGTGATCCGCGCCTTCGAGGCCGGGTGGGGCGGCGTGGTGTGGAAGACGCTGGGCGAAGATCCGCCGGCGGTCAACGTGTCATCCCGGTACTCGGCGCACTACGGCAAGAACCGCGAGGTGGTCGGCTTCAATAACATCGAGCTGATTACGGACCGCAGCCTGCAGATCAACCTCGATGAGATCACGGCAGTCAAGAAGGCGTGGCCGGACCGCGCGGTGGTGGTCTCTTTGATGCTGCCGTGCGAAGAGCACCAGTGGGCGGGCATCCTTCCGAAGATCGAAGCGACGGGCGCGGACGGCATCGAACTGAATTTCGGCTGCCCGCACGGCATGCCGGAGCGCGGCATGGGCGCAGCCGTGGGCCAGGTCCCTGAATACGTGGAGATGGTGACGCGCTGGTGCAAGACACACACCAAGCTGCCGGTCATCGTCAAGCTCACGCCGAACATCACCGACGTGCGCGCCCCGGCGCGGGCCGCGCTGGCGGGAGGCGCCGATGCGGTCTCGCTGATCAACACCATCAATTCGATCACGCACCTGGACTTGGACCGCATGGTCGCCTTCCCGGCGGTGGGCAACGCGTCCACGCACGGCGGGTATTGCGGTTCGGCCGTCAAGCCGATCGCACTGAACATGGTGGCGGAGATCGCGCGCGATCCGCTCACCGCGCAGCTGCCGATTTCCGGCATCGGCGGCATCTCCAACTGGAAGGATGCGGCAGAATTCATCGCGCTGGGCGCTGGCTCGGTGCAGGTCTGCACGGCGGCCATGCTGCATGGCTTCCGCATCGTGGAGGAGATGAAGGACGGCCTCTCGCGCTGGATGGACGAGAAGGGCTACAGGACCATCGACGACTTCACGCGCAAGGCGGTGCCAAATACCACCGATTGGAAGTACCTGGACATGAACTACCAGGTCATCGCGCAGATCGACCAGGACAAGTGCATCAAGTGCGGCAAATGCTTCATCGCCTGCGAGGACACGTCCCACCAGGCGATCGCGAAACTGATCGACGACGCGGGCAACCGGACGTATGAAGTTATCAAGCAGGAGTGCGTCGGCTGCAATCTCTGCGAGATTACCTGCCCGGTCGAGAAGTGCATCACGATGGTTCCGCAGGACTCCGGCAAGCCGTACATGAACTGGCCGAAGGATCCGCGCAACCCGCGCGCGGAGCTGGTTTGACCGCCTGACCCGGCGCCGATACACTGCATCGGTCCGTGACCGACCTGGGAGCCGCACCGTGAGCAACGACCTGTCTGGCAGCACGCATCTGTGGAACGAGGACCTCGCGCCGACATCGGCGGCGCAGAGGACATGGCGGTGGTACCACTTCGCCGCGCTGTGGGTCGGGATGGTGATGTGCATCCCCGCCTATACGCTGGCGGGGAGCCTGGTGGACGGCGGCATGTCAGCCACGCAGGCCGTGTTGACGGTGTTCCTGGCCAACGCCATCGTGCTGCTGCCGATGCTGGCCATCGGCCACGCGGGCACCAAGTACGGGATTCCGTATGCGGTGCTGGCGCGCGCCTCCTTCGGTACCAAGGGCGCGCGGCTGCCGGCGCTGATGCGCGCCATCGTGGCCTGCGGCTGGTACGGCATCCAGACCTGGTTCGGCGGTTCCATGATCTACACGCTGCTCGGCGTGTGGAACGGCGCGCCGATCGGCGGCGAGCCAATGGCGGGGCTGGGCATCAACGGCGCGCAGCTCCTGTGCTTCCTGGCCTTCTGGGCCATCCAGTTCTACTACGTGGTGCACGGGATGGACTCGATCCGCAAGCTCGAGACCTACACCGCACCGCTCAAGATCGTGATCTGTTTTGTGCTGCTCGGCTGGGTGTACCAGAAGGCCGGGGGCTTCGGTGCGCTGCTCGATCAACCGTCGCAATTCGTCGAAGGTGGCAAGAAGGCGGGCCAGTTCTGGTCCACGTTCTGGCCCTCGCTGACGGCGATGGTCGGCTTCTGGGCGACGCTGGCACTCAATATCCCTGACTTCACGCGCTTCGCCAAGTCGCAGCGGGACCAGGTGGTCGGCCAGACCATCGGCCTTCCGGTGCCGATGGGGCTCCTGGCCGCGCTGGCGGTGATCGTCACCTCGGCGACCGTGGTCCTGTACGGGAAAGCGCTGTGGGACCCGGTCGATGTGGCGAGCCGCATGACCGGGACGGCAGTACTGATCGCGCTGATCGTGCTGCTGGTGGATACCGTGAGCGTGAACCTCGCCGCCAACATGGTCGGCCCGGCCTATGATTTCTCGGCACTGGCCCCGAAGACGATCAGCTATCGCACGGGCGGCTACATCACGGCGGGCATCGCGCTGGTGATGATGCCGTGGAAGATCCTGGAGTCCACGCAGGGCTACATCTTTACCTGGCTGATTGGCTACTCGGCGCTGCTGGGACCAATCGCAGGCATCCTGATCGTCGACTACTACCTGATCCGCAAGACGCAGCTGGACGTGCCGGAGCTGTACCGCGAGCAGGGCATGTATTCGTATTCGGGGGGCTGGAACGTGGCCGCCATCACGGCCTTTGTGGTCGCCGTGCTGCCCAACCTCCCGGGCTTCCTCAACGCCGCGTTCCCGCAGGCCTTCCCGGATGTGGGCGACGTGTTCAAGACTATCTATACCTACGCGTGGTTTGTCGGCCTCGCGATTTCCGCCGTGGTCTACGGCGCCATGATGAAGGGACGGACCGCGCCCGTGCTGGCCGCGGCGTCCCAGCCTTGAAGGAGAATTCCATGACAACGCTGATCCGTGGCGGCACGGTGGTCAATGCCGACCGCGCCTTCCGTGCCGATGTGCTGTGCGAGGGCGACAAGATCGTCGCCGTGGGACCGAACCTGGAAGCCCCGGCAGGCGCCGAGATCGTGGACGCGGGCGGTCAGTACGTGATGCCCGGCGGGATCGACCCGCACACGCACATGCAGTTGCCGTTCATGGGAACCGTGACCGCCGACGACTTCTTCACCGGCACTGCGGCCGGCCTCGCGGGTGGAACCACCACCATCATCGACTTCGTGATCCCCGATCCCAAGCAATCGCTGCTCGCGGCCTACCACCAGTGGCGCGGCTGGGCCGAGAAGGCGGCGGGCGACTACACCTTCCACGTCGCTGTGACCTGGTGGGACGACTCGGTGCACGAGGAGATGGGCGTGCTGGTGCGCGACCATGGCGTGAACAGCTTCAAGCACTTCATGGCGTACAAGAACGCGATCATGGCGGACGACGAAACGCTGGTGAAGTCCTTCCGCCGCGCGCTGGAGCTGGGCGCGATCCCGACCGTGCATGCTGAGAACGGGGAGCTGGTGTTCCAGCTGCAGAAGGAGCTGCTGGCCAAGGGCATCACCGGGCCGGAGGCGCACCCGCTGTCGCGGCCTCCCGAGGTGGAGGCGGAAGCGGCCAACCGCGCCATCGCCATCGCCAACGTGCTCGGGACGCCGGTGTACATCGTGCACGTGTCCTGCGCGGAGTCGCTGGAGGCGATCACGCGGGCACGCGCACGCGGCCAGCGCGTGTACGGCGAGGCGCTCGCCGGGCACCTGACCATCGACGACAGCGTGTACTGCCTGGAAGACAAGGAGGCAGCTCTGGCTTATGTGATGAGCCCTCCGTTCCGCAGCAAGCACCATCAGGACGCGCTGTGGCATGGGCTCACGGGCGGCAACCTGCACACGACGGCGACCGACCACTGCACGTTCTGCGCGGCGCAGAAGGCCGCCGGGAAGGATGATTTCACGAAGATTCCGAATGGCTGCGGCGGCGTGGAAGACCGCATGTCGGTGGTATGGGATGCGGGTGTGAACACCGGACGCCTGACCCCATCCGAGTTCGTGAAAGTGACGTCCACCAACGCGGCGCAGATCTTCAACATATACCCGCGCAAGGGCGTGGTGGCCGTGGGGGCGGATGCCGACCTGGTGGTGTGGGACCCGCAGGGCACGCGCACCATCTCCGCGAAGACGCAGTTTGCCAAGGGCGACTTCAACGTCTTCGAAGGCCGCACGGTCAAGGGCATCAACACGCACACCATCGCGCAGGGCAAGGTCGTCTTCAGCAAGGGCGACTTGCGCGCGGTGGAAGGGGCAGGGCGGCATATCGACCGTCCGGCGTTCAAACCTGTATCGGCATAAGGAGCAGCCATGAACGAATTGCGAGTGAATGGCCAGCGGCTGTGGGATTCGCTGATGGAGCTGGCAAAAATTGGCGCCACGCCCAAAGGTGGCGTCAAGCGTCTCACGCTGACGGACCTGGACCGGCAAGGGCGCGACCTCGTGACCGGCTGGGCGCGCGAGATGGGGATGACGGTGACGGTCGACCAGATCGGCAACGTCTTCATGCGGCGCGAGGGCACGAATCCGGCGCTGCCGCCGGTGATGACCGGGTCGCACATCGATACGCAGCCGACCGGTGGCAAGTTCGATGGCAACTATGGCGTGCTGGCGGGGATCGAGGTGGTGCGTACGCTGAATGAGCTCAAGATCAAGACCGAGGCGCCGATCGAAGTCGCGTTCTGGACCAACGAGGAAGGCTCGCGCTTTGTGCCGGTGATGATGGGGTCAGGCGTGTTCTGTGGCGCGTTCACGCTGGAACATGCCTATGCGGCCAAGGACGTCGAAGGCAAGACCGTGCGCGAGGAGCTGGAGCGGATCGGCTATCTCGGGACCGAGGTGCCGGGGCAGCATCCGATCGGGGCGTACTTCGAGACGCATATCGAGCAGGGGCCGGTGCTGGAGGATGCGGACAAGGTGATCGGCGTGGTGCCGGCGGTGATGGGCCTCTCGTGGTACGACTGCGTGGTCATCGGAATGGAGGCGCATGCGGGGCCGACGCCGATGCATCTGCGGAAGGATGCGCTGCAGGTCTCAACGCAGATCATGCAGGAGGTGGTGGCGATTGCGAACCGCTATCCGCCGTACGGACGCGGCACGGTGGGCATGGTGCAGGTGTTCCCGAACAGCCGTAACGTGATTCCAGGGCAGGTGAAGTTCTCCATCGATCTGCGCAACGTGAACGATGAGCTTCTCAATACGATGCACAACGATATGCTGGCGTTCATCGATGGTGTGCGCGAGAAGACTGGGCTGAAGATCGACATCGAGCGCGTGTCTTACTATCCGCCGTGCCCCTTCCATCCGGATTGTGTGGGCGCGGTGCGCAAGGCCACAGAGAAGCTGGGCTACTCGACGATGGATGTGGTGTCAGGCGCCGGGCACGATGCGATCTACACGGCGCGCGTGGCGCCGTCCGGGATGATTTTCGTGCCGTGCAAGGACGGCATCAGCCATAACGAGATCGAGGACGCGAAGTCCGAGCATCTGGAAGCAGGCTGCAACGTCCTACTCCACGCCATGCTCGAACGCGCCGGCGTCGTCGCCGGTTAAGCCTTCCGGAAGCTGCGGAGGAAGTCGAGCAGGACGACGGCGGCCAGGTCGGCGTCGTCGGCAGTCATCGTCTCCAGCGGGTTGTGGCTGATGCCGCCGTTGCCGCAGCGGGTGAACAGCATCGCCACATCGGTCAGTGCGGCCATGGCCATGGCGTCGTGGCCGGCGCCGGAGAGCAGGTCGAAGCGTGGCACGCCCGCGCGTTCGACGGCGGCGCCCAGTTGATCCATTAGCCAGCCCGCGCACGGCGCGGCCTGCGCGTCAACGATCGGCACGATCTTCGATTCCACACGGCGGCGCGAACAGATCTCGGTGATGGCGGTCATCACGTCCGCCACCGCGGCGTAGCGCATCGCGTCATCTGCGGCGCGGATGTCCAGCGAGAGCTTGCAGCTGCCAGGGATGACGTTGACCGAACCACCGGGTACCTCCAACTGGCCCACCGTGCCGACCAGCGACGGCACGCCGCTGCAGCGCTTCTCCACCGCCAGCAGAATCTCAGCCGCCGCTGCCGCGGCATCGCGCCGCATGGTCATCGGCGTCGTGCCTGCGTGACTCGCTAGCCCGGTCAGCTCCACTAGATAGCGCGAGCTGCCCGCGATGGCCGTCACCACGCCCAGCGGCAGTCCGCGTTCCAGCAGCACCGGCCCCTGTTCGATGTGTACTTCCACGAACGCCAGCACGTCCTCGGCCCGCCGCGCGATCGCAGCGATGCGCTCAGCGTCATGCCCGGCTGTGGCCAGCGCGGTGCGGATGCTGACCCCGTGCTCGTCCTCGTTGTCCAGCAGCGCCATGTCGAACCGCCCGGTCACTGCGTTACTGCCCAGGAAGGTGCTCTTGAAGCGCACGCCTTCCTCTTCCGCGAAGCCGATGACCTCCAGATGGAAGGGCAGGCGTTCGCCGGTCTGGTGCAGGTAGCGCGCGATGGCGATGGGCAGCAGGATGCCGAGGCGGCCATCGTACTTGCCGCCGTTGCGCACCGTGTCGTAGTGCGATCCGGTGATCAGGGTCTTCGCATCCGGCTGCGCGGCGGCGTAGCGGCCGACCACGTTGCCGACATCGTCGATGTGCGTTTCCATGCCCGCTTCCGTCATCCACGCGGCCAGTTGCGCAGCAGTGGCACGGTGTGTGGGTGTCAGGTAGGAGCAGGTGAGGGCGTTCGGTTCCTCACTCAGTTCACCGATCGCTTCGGCCCACTGCATGATCTGCGGGCCGAACGCCAGCTCCACGTTGAGCAGCGCATTGAGGCGAATCTCCGCGATGCGGTGGATCTGGCGCAGGCACTCCGCCATCTCGTCCGCCTTCTGATTCTTCAGCCGCCGTGTGAAGGTCGCGATGATCTCGGCGCGCGTGAGTCCTTGCCCGGTTGGACCTTTGACGGCGAGGATGAAGGGAAAGCCGAATTTGCGGTTGTAGTCCGCATTCAGCTTGTGCAGCGTGTCGTATTCCGCCGGCGAGCACAGATTGAGGCCGGACGCCGCTTGCTCGCCCGTCGATTCCGCCGTCAGCTCGCCCGCAATCGCCGCCTTCCCCGCGAGCTCCGGGTGCGCGCGAATGAGCCCCAGCTGCTCGCTCAGCGACGCGCGCGTGACCACATCCTGCAACGCCAGCTTCAGCGCCGCCACCGACGCAAACGGCCGCTGCGCCGCCGCGCGCTCCGGTATCCACGGCGAGTGCTCATAAATCCCGTGCAGCGTCTGCACAAAGGCCTCGGTGTCGCAGGTATTCAGTTCGGTCAGCGTAGTCATGGCGGGATGATAGCGCTTGGAGTGGAGAGATTTATATGACCGCTCGTATGCGCACTATCGCTTGACGAGCGCTTTGGCGGCGGCGGTGACTTGGTCGCGCAGCCATTTGTGTTCGGGGGCCTGGTGCACGCGCTGGTGCCAGAGCTGGTAGAAGCGCATCGGCGGGAATTTGACCGGCACCGTGAACGTCTTCAGCGGCAGCGACTTTTCGTAGGAACCGATGAACTGCTTGCCTGTCGTGAGCACGAGGTCCGTCTGCGTCAGCATATGCGGAATCAAGCCGAAATACGCCGACTCCACCGTCACGTTCCGCTGCAAGCCTTGCCGCTCCAGGAAGGAGTCGATCACCCCGTGGTACCCCGGCAGCATTTGCGAGGGCGCCACGTGCGGCAAACTCAGATAGTCTTCAACCGTCATCGCATCGGCCGCGGTGCGCTTGGCGTACGGACTGTCCGCCCGCATGCAGCAGATGATCGGATCTTCGAACAGCTTGGAGATGTGCAGGTGCGGCGGCGGCTCGTCCCAGTTGGCGATCACCAGATCGAGATCGCCATCGGACAGCATGCGCACGTAGTCCATGCCCGGCCCCAGCGAGTGGATGATCACGCGGCTCTTCGGCGACCCGCGCCGCAGTGCCGCCACCACATTCGGCAGAAACTGGCTATCGAGATAGTCCGGCGCGGCGATATGGAAGCTGCGCGCTTCCTCCTGCGGCTCGAACGGCTTCTTCTTCACGAACAGCAGCTCGGTCTCGTCGAGGATCCGCTTGGCGGGCCGCAAAAGCGACTCGCCGTGTTGGGTCGGCACCATGCCGCGCGCGCCGCGCACCAGCAGCGGATCGCCGGTCAGTTCGCGCAGCTTGCGCAGCGAGGCCGAAATGGAGGGCTGCGGCTGATTGAGCTTGAGCGCCACACGCGAGACGTTTTTCTCGACCAGCAGCAGGTAGAGTATGCGGATCAGGTGAATGTCCAGATGCTGGGGCAGGGCGGCAGGCATGGGCAGCGTAGCGTATAAGCTGTGTAATATGTCGGTTATACGCGATTATTCATGTTGACCGATAAGTAATCAAGCTATCTTCAATAAATTCAGATAAATGTAGCCCTCGGCTGCAACACACATGGACTACCTGCTTCCCTACGGCCTTGAGTGGCTGAACCTCCTCGTGCGCTGGCTGCACATCATCACCGGCATCGCGTGGATCGGCGCCTCGTTCTACTTCGTCTGGCTGGATAACACCATCCGCCCGCCGGCCGCCGGGTCGGACCTCGCGAAGAAGGGCGTGATGGGCGAGCTGTGGGCCGTGCATGGCGGTGGCTTCTACAACCCGCAGAAGTATCTCGTCGCCCCCGCCGAACTGCCGAAGGAACTGCACTGGTTCAAATGGGAGGCCTACTCCACCTGGCTGTCCGGCTTTGCGCTGCTGACCATCGTCTACTACTTCAACGCGCAGGCCATGATGGTGGATCGCTCGGTAGCGGACCTCACGACCTGGCAGGCGGTCGGCATCGGCATTGGTTCCCTGGTGGTCGGCTGGACGGTGTACGACCTGCTGTGCCGCTCCCCCCTCGGCAAGCATGACCTGGCGATGGGCGTGGTGATGTGGGCCTTCCTGGTCGGCAGTGCGTATGTGCTCACGCACTACCTGAGCGGCCGCGCCGCCTACATCCACGTGGGTGCGATGATCGGCTCCATGATGGTCGGGAATGTGCTCATGCTGATCATTCCGGGCCAGCGCAAGATGGTCAATGCCATGCTGGCCGGGCAGAAGCCGGACCCGGTCCACGGCCTCAAGGCCAAGCAGCGCAGTGTGCACAACAACTACTTCACGCTGCCGGTCCTGTTCATCATGATCTCGAATCACTACGCGATGACCTATCGCCATGCGCAGGCGTGGGCGGTGCTGGGAGTGATCATGGCGGCAGGCGTGTTCATTCGCCACTTCTTCAACCTGAAGCACAAGGGCCGCATCGAATACCGCTACCCGGCGATCGGCGTGGCGCTGCTGGTGGCGCTGGCGGTGTGGATCGCGCCCAAGCCGCCGGTGGCAGCCGCGCCGAACGCGGATGGCGGCCAGTTCGCCCACGTCCAGCAGATCGTGACCCAGCGCTGCGTGGCCTGCCATTCGGCCCATCCGACCCAGCCGGGCTTCGCTTCCGCGCCGCTTGGCGTGGCGCTCGATACGCCCGCCCAGATCGGCCAGCATGCGCAGAAGATCTACCAGCAGGCGGTCCAGCTCAAGGCCATGCCGCTTGCGAACCTGACCAACATGACCGACGCTGAACGTGCCGCCATCGGTGCGTGGTTCGCGTCCGGAGCGAAGACCCAATGAGCACCCAACAAAAACTGAGCGACTGGATCGACGCCCACTTCGATGAGGAAGTGGCCTTCCTGCAGGAGGTCGTGCGCATCCCGACCGACACGCCGCCGGGGAACAATACGCCGCACGCCGAGGCGATCGCCGGCATGGTGGAAAGCTACGGCTGGACCGCCGAGAAGCACGCGGTGCCCCAGCAGGAAGTGCGTGACTACGGCATGGAGAGCATCACCAACCTGATCATCCGCCGCCCGTATGCGGACGGCGGCCCGACCATCGCGCTCAACGCGCATGGAGACGTGGTGCCGCCGGGCGAAGGCTGGACCAAGCCTCCGTACGGCGCGGTGATCGAGGACGGCTACCTGTACGGCCGCGCGGCCGCGGTGTCCAAGAGCGACTTCGCGACCTTCATCTTTGCGGTGCGCGCGCTGGAAGCGCTGGGCATCCCGCTCAAGGGCGGAGTGGAGCTCCACTTCACGTACGACGAGGAATTCGGCGGCCTGCTGGGCCCCGGCTACCTGCTGCGCGAGAAGCTGACCAAGCCGGATTACGTGATCGCCGCAGGCTTCAGCTACAACATCGTCACCGCGCACAACGCCTGCCTGCAGCTGGAGATCACGGTGAACGGCAAGGCGGGTCACGGCGCGATGCCGCATCTCGCCCACGATGCCCTGCAGGCGGCGAACAAGATCCTCAACGCGATCTACGGCGACCTGCCCAATCTTGAGAAGATCAAGTCCAAGGTGCCCGGCATCGATTCGCCGACCATGCTGGTGGGGCGCATCGATGGTGGTACGAATACCAACGTGGTGCCGGGGAAGGTAGTCATGAAGATGGACCGCCGCATGATCCCGGAAGAGGACCCGGTCGAAGTGGAAGCCTATGTGCGGAAGCTGATCGAGGATGCGGCGCAGGGCCTGCCGGGCATCACGGTGGAGATCCGCCGCCTGCTGCTGTCGCATGCTCTGCGGCCGCTGCCGGGGCAGGAAAAGATCGTCGCGAGCCTGCAGCAGCATGGCCGCGACATCATCGGAGAAGAGATCACCGCGCAAGGAACGCCGCTGTATGCAGATGCGCGGCTGTACGGCGAGGCGGGGATCCCGGCGGTGCTGTACGGCGCGGGGCCGCGCAGTGTGCCGGAATCGAATGCCAAGAAGGCGGACGAGAAGCTGGCGCTGGAGGATCTGCGCAAGGCGACCAAGGTGGTCGCCCTCACGCTGCTCGACTTCCTGGGCGAGAAAGCTTAGGGCTCGGTCTTACGAGCGCTTGTTCTGGCGCGGGAAGAACAGGGCGATACGGGCAGCCATGCCGCACACGGCGACAGCAACGGGGACGAATTCGACGAAGTTCATGTTGGCTCCTTTTTTGATCGGCGTGATTTGATTAGCGGGATGCGATGTGGCGCAGCTCGGCCGAGAGGCTGGGCGACACGTCTTCGCAGCTCTGGGCCAGCGCGAACAGCTTGCGGCGTGACTTGGCCAGCTGGCGCGGGGACACAGCGGCCTGCGGCGCAGCGATCGGCGCGGCCGGTGCTGCAGCAGCGGCGGTGGAGGTACGGGCGCCAAACACCAGCTTGTGCAGGCGAGCCAGCAGCGGCGTGAGGCTCAGCTCATAACGGCGGCGCACGCCGTCGTGATGGGTGATGTAGATGGATGCGAGAGTCATGGTCGGCTATCGATAAATACTGCGATGTTGCGGTGCAGTATAAACAGCCGAGAGACATAAGAAAACTTTTGATTTGTGATGTGTTCCATCTCTGCGGTGAATAATTCTATTTCTTCACTGCAACGAAACGGATGAGTGTTATTCGCCTGCCGAATAACTGAGCCGGCCAGCTAGAATGGCGCCATGCCGAAAAAGTCCCCCATGTTCCCGGGCCCGCGCACCGCGCGCGGCGCTGTCCTGGCCATCCTGCTGTCAAATGCTGACCAGACCGGCGCCGAACCCTTGCGCGGCCGGGTGACGCTGGCCGCCATCGTGCGGTCGTTGAAGCGCAAATATCACTGGCCCATCGAAACCACCAGCTTCCCGTCGAACGCACCGGATGGCCGCGCCACCTGGGCCACGGTCTACAGTCTGCCCGCCGAGGTGATCGCCGCCGCGCTGGACGGGCGGGGTCGAGATTGGCTAAGAAGCAGCCTTGGCGAGGATCGCTGACGTGCTGCCCCCATTGCCATCAGTGGCTCCCGTTTCAGAAGAAGAGGCCGCCGCCCGCCAGCAGGCCCGCGAGCAGCGCGACGCGCGCATTCGTGGCGTTACGTCGATCGAGGCAATGCGCGAGGCGATCAAGCGCGCCGCCCGCACGCTCCCGACGCTGTCCGAGGTGCCGCGCATCGGCATGCCCGGTGCCGCCGCATTGCGCGCCCGTGCGGAACAGGGTCTCCCATTCATCATCACGGGAGTGGTGGACCGTTGGCCACTGTTAGCCCTCACGCCGCAGGTTCTGGGCGACCGCTTTGCCAATCTGCCCGTGCGCGCGCGGGTCGGCGATTACGTGAACACGGCGTTCGCCCCGGACCGCGCCATGCAGGACATGTCCATGGCCGAGTACCTGGAGCTGGTCTCAGCCGGCTCGCCCGGCCTGCCGCCGTACCTGGGCAACCTGGAATTGCGCGCATTGAACCAGCTGTGCCACTGGCCCGCCTTCTTCGACAAGCTGGGTCCCCCGCGCTTCTGGCTCGGTCCCGCGGGCACGGTGACGCCGCTGCATTGCGATTACGACGACAACATCTTCGCGCAGGTGTGGGGCAGCAAGCGTATCTTCCTGGCGCCGCCGCATCACGACGAATTTCTCTACACCCGCGCTGCAAGTGCGCTGCTGTATGGTTCGCCGTTCGACCCCGAGGCGCCGGACTACGAGCGCTTCCCGCTGGCGCGCGAGGCCGCGCTGGTCGAAGTGATCGTGAACCCGGGCGAGCTGCTGTACGTGCCCGCCGGTTGGTACCACCAGGTGCGTGCGCTGACGTTTTCGCTGTCGTCCAACCGCTGGGCGAGAGGCGTGCCGTTCGCGCTGCGCGGCACGGCCCCCTGACTTACTGCTTGAGCGTGCGCTCGAACAGCTGGTAGATGCGGCGGTATTCGTCGTACCAGCTCTCCGGCTGGACGAACGAGTGCCGCTCCAGCGGGTAGCTCGCCAGTTCCCAGTTGTCCTTTTTGAGTTCGATGAGCCGCTGCGCCATGCGCACCGAGTCCTGGTAGAACACGTTGTCATCGACCATGCCGTGCGCGATCAGCAGGTGGCCCTTGAGGTTGGGCGCGAACTCGATCGGCGAGGACACCTTGTACGCCTCCGGGTCCAGGTCCGGCGTATTCAGGATGTTGGCGGTGTACTCATGGTTGTAGGTGGTCCAGTCGGTGACCGGCCGCAGCGCCGCGCCAGACTTGAACACGTCCGGAGCCCGCATGAGCGCCATGAAGGTCATGAAGCCGCCGTAGCTGCCGCCGTAGATGCCCACGTTCTTCGCGTCGCCCTGGTGATTCTTCACGAGCCAGTTCACGCCGTCGATGTAGTCGTCAAGCTCAGGGTGGCCCATCTGGCGGTAGATGGCGGTGCGCCAGTTGCGGCCATAGCCCGCGGAGGCGCGGTAGTCCAGGTCCAGCACCAGGTAGCCCTGGTCCGCCAGCAGGTTGTGGAACATCTGCTCACGGAAGTAGTTGGGGTAGCGCTTGTCCGCGTTCTGCAGGTAGCCCGCGCCGTGCACGAACATCACGATCGGGTAGACCTTGCCCGCTTCCAGCTTGGCCGGGCGATAGAACTTGCCGTACACCGGGTCGGCGCCATGGGAGGACGGTACGGCCACGATCTCGGGTGCGATCCATTGGCGCGCCTTGAAGTCCGCACTGCGCGTGTCCGTCAGCTTGACGGCGCTGCCGCCGTGGCTCGGCACCGTCGCCAGCTGCGAGGGCAGGTAGGCGGCCGAGTAGTTGACCAGCAGACGGCGCTCGTCCGGCGACAGGCGGAACCGCTCCACGCCTTCCAGCGTGGTCACTTCCTTCACGTTCGCCGTCTTCGCATCGACCTCGCAGACCTCGTAGGTGCCCGGCGCCGCGCGGTTGCAGAGTACCCAGGCGCGCGCGCCGTCCGCGGACCAGGTCACGCGCGAGGCTTCCCACTTGCCCTGCGTGAGGGCACGCTGCTGGCCGTCGGCCCCACGCGTGTACAGGTGCGAGTAGCCGCTTTCCTCGGACAGGAACCACAGCGTGGCGTTATCGGGCAGCCAGCCGAATTCACCGAAGCGCGAGTTCACCCACGCCGCGTCGGACAGGCGATGCGCTGGCACCAGCTTCGCATCTCTCAGGTCGACCGTCGCGATCCAGCGGTCCTTGTTGTCGATGGCGCGCACGATCACGGCGGCGTGGCTGCCATCGCGGCTGAAGGCAATGTCCTCGCCATCGTCGTCTATGCGCACTGCGCGGTTGCCCTTCAGCGCGGGCAGTTTGCGTTCAGCGCGCATCTGCGCCAGCGGATCGGTGGCGATGCCGGGCAGCGGATCGAAGGCCAGGTCGCGTACCGCGCCAGTGGCCAGGTCGACCAGCTTGAGCGCATGCGCGGCGGGCATGTTGCGGCCGACGCGGGTGCGCTGGTCGTCGAATTCCTCGTAGCCGGATTCGGTGACGTAGCGCGGCATCTTGCCGATGCGGCCCTTGTCGCTGCCTTTCGGCGCGGTCACCACCAGCAGGTACTTCCCGTCCGGGGACAGCGCGGTGGCGTCGATATTGATCTTGTCGCCGAGGTAGACCGGCGCGGGAGCGCGGGTGGGGTCGGCCTTGCGCTCTTCCTCGCTGCGCTGGCGGCGCGCATCGCGCTCGTCCTTCTGGCGCTTGAGGGTGGCGATGAGGCGCAGCTGCAGGTCGCGCAGGGCGTCGTCGTCCGGCGCCGCGGCCGGGTCTTTTAACGCGCGCGGCAGGGCCACCGGAACGCTCAGGCGCTCGGCACGGCTCCAGCTGTACCAGTCGTTCCCGCTGCGGTACTGCACCGCTTTGCCATCGGCGGAATACTGCGGCGCCGAGAGCGCGGTGGCGCTACGCGCGATCTGGGTCAGGGCGCCGGTCTTCAGGTCCCGTTCAAACAGGTCGCCGTTGCGCAGCACGATGGCGCGCGTGTGCTCGCGGTTGTAGACCACGTCGTCGCTGTCGATGCCCGCCAGGTCCTTGTCTGCGACCACCCGCGGTGCGCCGCCTGTCACGCTCCAGGTGTCGCGCACCGGAGAGCCGATGCGTTTCTGTTTGAAGTACACGGTGCGGCTGTCCCAGCCCCACCATGCCGCTTCCACCGGGGTGCCGATCCAGTCCGGGTCGGCCATGGCCTGGTCCAGGGTGACGCGCGGCGCAGCCAGCACCGGCAGCGCGAGAGCGGCCGCGAGGACGGCCAGCGGGAACTTATACATATGTCGATTCGCTCTTTTACAGTTGAGGACGCCGGGATTCTAGCTTGGTTTTTCCGAACGCTTTGATCTATCGCAGTTACGCGGCAATTTTTGCCGCGCATAGTGTGCGAAAACTCAAGGAGACAAGATGAAAATCCACTTCCTCGGCGCTACCGGCACGGTGACCGGGTCCAAGTATCTGGTCGAGACCAGCCAGGCCCGCGTGCTCGTCGACTGCGGCCTGTTCCAGGGCTACAAGCAGCTCCGCCTGCGCAACTGGGCGCCGCTGCCGGTGGAGGCGGCCAGCATCGACGCGGTGGTGCTGACCCATGCGCACCTGGACCACAGCGGCTACCTGCCCTTGCTGGTGCGGGACGGCTTTCGCGGCCTGGCCTGGACCAGTGCCGCAACCCAGGAGCTGTGCGGCCTGCTGCTGCCGGACAGTGGCAGGCTGCTGGAAGAGGAAGCGGCCTACGCCAATCGCAAGGGCTATTCGAAGCACAGCCCCGCACTGCCGCTGTACACCGAGGCCGATGCGCTGGCCGCGCTGCGCAAGCTGCACCCGGTCCCGTTCCATCGGCTGACCGAAGTGGCGGAAGGCGTGCAGGTGGAGTTCATCCCCGCCGGGCACATGCTGGGCGCCGCCTCGATCCGCCTGCACGCGGACGGCCGCGTCATCATGTTCTCCGGCGACCTGGGGCGGCCGCACGACCCGGTGCTGCTGCCGCCTGCGCCGCTGCAGCCGGCCGACTACCTGGTGGTCGAATCCACCTACGGCAACCGCAGGCACGATCCGGCCGATCCCGCCGAACTGCTGGCCGAGATCATCCGCACCACTTCCGCGCGCGGCGGGGTGACGATCATCCCATCCTTTGCCGTCGGCCGCGCGCAGGCGCTGATGTGGTATGTCCACGCGCTCAAGCAGCAGGGCCGCATTCCGGAGGTCCTGCCCGTGTACCTCAACAGCCCCATGGCCGCGGACACCACCGCCATCTACCGCCGCCACCGCGAGCTGCACCGCCTCGCGGGCGCGGAGTGCGATGCGATGTGCCACGCCGCGCAGATCGTCAACTCGCCCGAGGAGTCGCGCCGCCTGAACGAACGGCGCGTGCCGATGGTGATCATTGCCGCCAGCGGCATGGCGACGGGAGGCAGGGTCCTGCACCACCTGAAGGCATTCGCCCCGGACCCGCGCAATACCATCCTGTTCGCGGGCTACCAGGCCGGTGGCACACGCGGCGCAGCGATGCTCGGCGGTGCGCCGCAGATCAAGATCTTCGGCGAATATGTGCCGGTACGCGCGCAGGTGGTGCAGATCGAGAACCTGTCCGCCCATGCGGACGCGGATGAGATCATGGCGTGGCTGCAAGGCTGCGCGCAGCCGCCGCGTGCTGTTTTTGTCACCCATGGCGAGCCGGATGCGGCCGACGCGCTGCGCCTGCGGATCGAGGAGGAGCTGCGCTGGCCGGTCAGCGTGCCGGCCTACGGCGACGTGGTGACGCTCGACGACTGACACGACCGGAGAGGATACAGGCATGAGCGTACGTAACCTGCAGCACCTGTTCGCGCCGCGCTCCGTGGCGCTGATCGGCGCGTCGGACCGGCCCGGCAGTGTAGGCGCGACCGTGCTGAACAACCTGCTGGCGGGCGGCTTCCACGGCGCCATCTACCCCGTCAATCCCAGGCACACCACGCTGCACGGGCTCACCGTGCATGCGCGGGTCGCGCACCTGCCCGAGGTGCCGGAGCTGGCCGTCATTTGCACGCCACCGGCCACCGTTCCGGGGCTGATCGAAGAACTGGGCCGGGCCGGTACGCGCGCCGCCATCGTGCTGACGGCGGGCCTCGGCGCGCTCGATGGCGCCCACCGCACGCTGCGCCAGGCCATGCTGGAGGCCGCGCGGCCCTACACGCTGCGCATCCTCGGCCCCAACTGCGTCGGCCTGCTGGTCCCGGGGTTGGGCCTGAATGCCAGCTTCGCGCCCGGGGGCGCGGCGCCGGGCCGCATTGCGTTCGTGTCGCAATCGGGCGCGCTGGTGACGGCCGTGCTGGACTGGGCCGGTTCGCGCGGCATCGGCTTCTCGCATTTCATCTCGCTGGGCGATGGCAGCGATGTCGACTTCGGCGATGTGCTGGACTACCTGGCCACGGACGGCGGCACCGACGCCATCCTGCTCTACATGGAAGACGTGCACCACGCGCGCAAGTTCATGTCCGCCGCGCGGGCGGCCGCGCGCAGCAAGCCCACGCTGATCCTCAAGTCCGGCCGGATGGCGGAAGGCGCGAAGGCCGCGGCCTCGCACACGGGCGCGCTGGCGGGCGCGGACAATGTCTACGACGCCGCCATCCGCCGCGCCGGCATGCTGCGCGTGCTTACCACGGAAGACCTGTTCGCGGCCGTGGAGACGCTGGCCCGCGCACGGCCCCTGGCCGGGAGCCGTCTCGCCATCATGACCAACGGCGGTGGCCCCGGTGTGATGGCGACCGATGCGCTGATCGAAGCCGGCGGCAAGCTGGCCACGCTGTCGCCGGACACCGTGGCGGAACTCGACGCGGGCCTGCCGCCCACGTGGTCGCATGCCAACCCGGTCGACATCATCGGCGACGCGCCGCCTGAGCGCTACAAGCTGGCGCTGCAGGCGCTCGCGCGCGACCCGGCCAACGATGCCATCCTGTTCATCCATGCGCCCACCGCCATCGTGGACAGTGCGGAGATCGCGCGCCAGCTGGTGCCGCTGGTCCGGGACTCATCGCGCAACGTGCTGGCGTGCTGGGTGGGCGGCAACGCCGTGGCGCAGGCGCGCCGGACGTTCTCCGACGCCGGCATCCCAACCTTCGAGACGCCCGAGGACGCGATCAATGGCTTCATGCAGATCGTGCGCTACCGCCGCGGCCAGGAACTGCTGATGCAGGTGCCGCCCGCGCTGCGCGGCCAGGCCGCGGTGCGGCGCGCCGATGCGCAGGCCATCATCCGTGCCGCGTTGGCCGAGGGCCGCGCCATGCTGCATGCGGAAGAAGCCAGCGCGGTGCTGGCGGCCTACGGCGTGCCGGTGGTCCCGAGCCGCAACGCTGCCACGCCGCAGGACGCCGCGCGCATGGCGGGCGAACTTGGTTTCCCCCTGGTGGCCAAGATCATGTCCCCCGATATCACGCACAAGTCGGACGTCGGCGGCGTGATGCTGGACCTCGACTCGGCGGAGGCGGTGCACGCGGCCTGCACCCGCATGGCCCAGCGTGCGGCCGAGGCGCGGCCCGGCGCGCGCCTCGATGGCTTCCTGCTGCAGCCCATGGTGCGCCGCCCGCAGGCCGATGAACTGATCGTGGGCGCCGCCACCGATCCGGTATTCGGCCCCGTGATCCTGTTCGGCCAGGGCGGCGTGGCGGTGGAAGTGATGGCCGACCGCGCGGTCGGCCTGCCGCCGCTGAACGCGGTGCTGGCGGCGGACATGATCGGGCAGACCCGAGTGGCCCGGCTGCTGGCGGGCTACCGCAACCGGCCGCCGGCCAACATGGGCGCTATCATCTCCACCCTGGTACAGATCTCCCGGCTGGTGGCCGAACTGCCGGAGGTGCAGGAGCTGGACATCAATCCGCTGCTGGCCGACAGCGATGGCGTGCTGGCGCTGGATGCACGGATGCGCGTGGCCGCGGCGGGCGCCGAGGACTTCGACCGCCTCGCCATCCGCCCCTACCCGGACGAGCTGGAACAGGTGATCGACTGGGATGGCGCCCCGCTGGTCCTGCGCCCGATCCGCCCCGAGGACGGCGAGGCGCACGTGCGCTTCTTTGCCGCGCTTACCGAGGAGGACGTGCGCTTCCGGATGTTCGTGCGCGTGCGCGAGCTGCAGCCCGCGCAGCTGGCGCGCTTCACGCAGATCGACTACGACCGCGAGATGGCCTTCATCGCCACGCGCATCGGCGCGGATGGGCAGGCTGAAACGCTGGGCGTGGTGCGCGCGGTGGCGGACCCGGACAACCAGGAGGCCGAATTCGCGGTCACGGTGCGCTCGGAGCTGAAGGGTCACGGGCTGGGGCGCATCCTGATGGAGAAGATCATCGCCTACTGCCGCGCGCGCGGGACCGGCGCCATCGTCGGCGACGCGCTGCCGCAGAATACCCGCGTGCTGCGGCTGGTGCGCAGCCTGGGCTTCGCGGTCACACCGGGCCCGGAGGGAGACACCATGAAGCTGCGCCTCCCGCTGCGCTGACCGGGCCGAACGGTTCCGGCAGCAGCGCATCGTCCACCGCCGCGTCCATGCTCTCGCGGTGCAGGGTGAACCAGGCGCAGGCCAGGCGCAGCATGGCGCGGCCGGCCGCGATATCGCCGCCGGCCACGCGCTGTTCGCAGCGCTGCAGGGCCGTCAGCAGGGCGGCGTGCTGCTCGCGGTGCTCGGGCAGGGCCAGGCCGAGGTCGTCCATCAGCTCCTCCTCCTGGCGAAAGGCGTATTCGAGCGCCGCCACCAGGGCGGCGAAGCCGGATGGAAAACGGGCGTCCTCGCTGGCGGCCAGGCGGGCCATGGCGTAGGGCAGGGTGGTGTGGTCGGGCCGGGCGGACCGCGGCGCGGCGGCGGTCCAATGGCTGTGGCTGGCATCCAGCCGGTCTGGTGCGTGCATGCGGTTCTCCCCTCAGTCGAGCTGCTTTGTGCACTGCAATGAGGCGCTAGTGTGGGCGCGGCCGGGCGGGCGCCGAATGAGATGTATCAAATGCGCCGTCCGCAGGGCGCGCTGCGCGGGAGGTTTGATCTATCTCAAACTTGTCGCAAATCTTGCGTCCGACACTGGCCGAGGCCCCTGTGGAACTGACGAAGGCGGAGGATGCGATGAACAGGATGAGCGGTGCCGACATCCTCGAACTGGAAGTGGCGCTGCGGAACGCGCGCGACAGCGCCGCGCGGCGCTTGCGCGAGATCGACGAAGCGCTCAAGCGCATCGACTACGGCGTGGCCGGCATCTGCGTGGACTGCGGCGGCTACATCCAGTGCGAGCAGCTGCGCGCCGACCCGACCACCACGCTGTGTGCGACCTGCAGGGCGCGGCGCCAAAACGGCAGGCCACTGCCGAGTTAGCCGTACAATGCCCGCTTCGACTGTTTCGACGGCGGGGGCAACGTGCAGGTGAAACTGGGCTGGAAGTTCATATTCGCGTTCTTTGCACTGAATGGGGTGGTCAGCGAGCTGCACGAGCAGGCGCATATCACCACTGGCCGGGTGATCACCGGGTGCTACGGGCCGCGCGACTTCAACGTCTGGGAGAGCTGCGCGGCCAATGCGGACGTGCTGCCCTGGGCCGCGCCGCTGGCGGGCCCGCTGTTCAGCTATCTGGTGATGTGGCTGGGCGTGTGGCTGCTGCGCGCGGCCGGCACGCGCTCGCTGGGGCTGGCGCTGGTGTTCGCCCCGCTGCCTTTTGCGCGCATCCTGACTGCCGCGATGGGCGGGGGCGATGAAAAGATCTTCCTGCTGCGGCTGACGCAAGATGCGCTGGCGCCCGGTGCCGCGCGCTGGGGTGCGCTTCTGATCACCTTGCTGCTGGCGGGGCCGCCCATCGTGCTGGCGTGGCGCGCGCTGCGCAACCGCTGGCGTACCGCCTATGTGGCGGGCTTCTGCGTGCTGCCCCTGCTGGTCATCTGGGCGTACAAGCTGCGCTTCCTGAACGGGCTCCTGCAGCAGGGCGTGCTGGCCGAGCCGGTGGTGGCCGGCACACCGCTGTTCGTGCTGCTGGTGCTGGGCCTGATGCTGGTGGCCACGGCGCTCACCTGGCCGTGGCTGCGGCGGGCCGAGGGCTAATGGTCCAGGCCGGTTGAAATCGGCTATCCTTAGCGCCATTCGCTTCCGCCGCCATTGCCTTCGCATGACCCGCTTCATCGCCGCCTTGTCATTCCTGCTGTCGCTGCTGCCGCTGTCCTCGCATGCCGCGGTGGACGACAACTTCGCCGCCTGCAAGGCTGGCATCCCCGCCTGCCGCCGCGACAAGCTCACGCCCGCGCAAAAGGTGGAGGTGGCCAAGGCCGACGCCCTGCGGAACTTCGTCGCCTGCAATAACGAAGAAAAGGAATGCCAGCCGGCGCTGCTGAACGCCGAGCAGAAGGAGCAGGTGCGCCAGGCGGTCTTGCAGCGCAACGTCTTCAATTGCTACAACGGCTATCCGAGCTGCCGCCCGCAGTTGCTGACTGCGGCGGAGAAGGAGCGCATGAAGGAGGCCGCGGGTCACCGCAACTTCTTCAACTGCCGCAATGAATACTCGACCTGTGACCGGAAGGCGCTGACGGCCGAACAGAAGGCCGAGATTGCCCGCGCCATCTCAGCGCGCAACCTGTTCGACTGCAAGAACGGCTACGCCAGCTGCAACAAGGCGGCGCTGACCGAGGATGACAAGCGCGAGATCGCCGAGTTCCGGGTCAACCGCAACCTGTTCGCCTGCAATAACGGACACTCGACCTGCGATCTCAAGCAATTGACGCCCGCGCAACGCAAGCAGGCCGAGGTCTACGCCCTGCAGCGCAATGACAACGCGTGCGCCGTCTATTCCGACAAGTGCAATCCCGCGCTGCTGGCCCCAGCCGTGCGCGAGCAGTACCTGGCAACCGTCTCGCGCCGCAACTTCAACGCCTGCATGGACGGCGACGAGACCTGCAACCCCGCCGCCTTGAGCGACGACCAGAAAGCCCAGGTCCGCCGCTCCCACGAAAAACGCGGGAAGCTCGCCGACCGCTGGCTCAACCTTTAACCCCACCACAGGCCACTTCATGCCAGCCATTCGTCTGCTGTCCCTGCCCGTCTTTGCACTCCTGCTCGCCAATACCGCGGCCGCCGCCAAGATCGAACCGTTCAGCGTGTTCAAGGAGCGCGGCGGACAGTTCGCGGCTGGCACATATTCGTGCCGCCAGCAGTACAACCAGGCTGGGTACACCTACAAGGTCGTGGAATTCAGCAGCCCGGCCAGCTACGCCTGGGTCAGCGGCGGCAAGAAGCCGGGCGCCATGACATACGACAGCGCCAGCGGCAAGATCAGTTTCTCCAGCGGCCCGCTGGGCAAGGGCTTCGAAGCCCATTTTGGCAAGCGGGCCGATGGCGCGCCGGTCATCATCCTGGTCGATACCGACCTCGCGCCGAAGGCCGATGCCTACGACTACTGCACCCGCCGCGCGGGCAGCTGAGAGCGCGCCGCTGACGGCGCGAACGATCCGTTTTCCCCCACCGTAAGGAAGACCATGCCGCATATCCACGCCGTGCGCGTCCTCGCGACGCTCGCTCTCGCCGCCGCCAGCCTGAATGCCGCCGCCGCCGACATTGCCTACATCTCTTCGTCCGGTGGCTACCTGCTGCACGGCAGTGGGGGCGCGGTCCTGGCGGATTGGCGCGGCCAGGCGCCGATCGCCTTCTCAGGCTATGGCCAGATCAAGCAGGGTAGCCAGTGCCTGACCGGGGCGACCGGCGGCAAGCAGCTGCGCTGGGACGGCTGCCGCATTGGCGACAAGGGCCAGATCTGGGCGCTGCACGGAACCAAACTGAATAATGAACTGGGCTGGTGCGCGGACGTCGAGCGCGGCAATCAGGCGGCCGGCACGCGCGTGCTGGCCTGGCAGTGCAATGGCGGCAGCAACCAGCAATGGCGCGGCTTGGGCTTGCGTCCCGCGCAGTCGGTCGCGGCGGGCATCTCCAATCCGGCGCTCCGCGCCAAGTTCCTCGCCGCGGTGAACGGCGCGAGCCCTGGCCAGGTCATCAGCATGGCGAGCGGGCAGGTGGTCGCGGCCGGTGGTGCCAATGCCGTGGCGGCGGGCGGCGCCAATGCGGTCGCCGCGGGCGGCGCGAATGTGATCGCGGCCGGTGGCGGCAATGTGGTCGCGCCGGGCGGCGCCAACTGAGCGCTGGCGTAAGCTGCTTGGCCCAGCCCGCGGCGTGCGGGCTTTTTTGCGCCCCTTATTTCAGGGCGCAGGTCCAGCGGTGTTCGAGCAGGGTAGGGGTCACCAGATAGAAGCGATTGACGTCCCCTTTGATGGGCGTGGCCTCGCCCTTGTCCAGGTAGCCGCCGGTGAACGAGATCTTGCCCGTGGCCGCATCGACGCTGAACTTGCCGGTGCTCGGCTTCTCGAAGCCGAGGTAGCTGTATGCACCGCCAGCGGATAGCGTGAACGATCCGCGCGGCGTGTATTCGTACATGCCGGTCGATGCCTTGAACTTGGAGGACACGCAGCCGTATTTGCCATACGCAGGCGGGGCCGCCTGGGCCCAGGCACTCAAGGTCAGCAGGGGCAGGGCGAAGCATGCCAGCGCTTTCGCGAATCGAACCATGTCATCTCCTCAGTGAAAGGGAGCATCATGCCCGAGTTCCGGCGGGTCGGGCAAACCCTCCGTTGCCTCAAACGCCCGTCTGACGCGGCAAAACCGGCCGCGGAAATGAAAAACGCCCAGCGTGAACTGGGCGTTTTTACGAATTCGTGGTCGGGGTGAGAGGATTCGAACCTCCGGCCTCTACGTCCCGAACGTAGCGCTCTACCAGGCTAAGCTACACCCCGACGGTGTCATGCAGCGAGTCCAAGATATTAGCTGCTGCTAGTGGTTTCTGTCAACAGCAAACTTGCAAAGTTGAATCAGTGCGTCCTTGAATTTGCCGGGTGGCAGGTCCTCAATGGAAGCGCGGGCGCGGGCCGCCTGCTGCTCGGCTTCGCGGCGTGTGTAGTCGAGCGCGCCACTGCTGGTGATGGCGGACAGGATCGCGTCGAAGTGCTGTTCGTCGCCGTTCTCGATGCAGGTGCGCACCAGCTCGCGCTGCTCCGGCGTGCCATATTCCATCAGGTAGATCAGCGGCAGGGTCGGCTTCCCTTCGCGCAGGTCGTCGCCCACGTTCTTGCCGATCTCTGAGGCATCGCCCGCGTAGTCGAGCACGTCGTCGATCAGCTGGAAGGCGGTGCCGATCGAGCGCCCGAACTCGCCGGCCGCCGCGATCTGCGCGTCGTTGGCGCCCGCGATCAGCGCGCCCAGCTCGGCCGCGGCCTCGAACAGCTTGGCGGTCTTGGAGCGGATCACCTTCAGATAGGCGTCCTGGCTCACGTCCGGGTCGTGCATGTTCAGCAGCTGCAGGACTTCCCCCTCGGCGATGACGTTGGTCGCGTCCGACAGGATCTGCATGATGCGCATGTTGTCCAGGCTGACCATCATCTGGAACGAGCGTGAATACAGGAAGTCGCCGACCAGCACCGAGGCCGCGTTGCCGAACAGCGCGTTGGCCGTCTGGCGGCCGCGGCGCAGCGAGGATTCGTCCACCACGTCATCGTGCAGCAGGGTGGCGGTGTGGATGAACTCGACCACCGCCGCCAGTTCGTGATGCGCCACGCCCTTGTAGCCGTAGGCGTTGGCCACCAGCAGCACCAGTACCGGCCGCAGCCGCTTGCCACCCGCGCTGATAATGTATTCCGCAATCTGGTTGACCAGCGCCACTTCGGAGTGGAGGCGTTGCCGGATGACCGTATTGACGGCCTCCATGTCGGCGGCAATCGCCTGCATGATGGTATTCTGGGCGGACTGGGTAGCGGCGGAAGACAAAGGACAACCTGGCTCTGGACGTTAAAGTGCGGCGATTATACGACAACGCCCCGCGTATCGTCTGATTGACAACTTAAGCGCCACCCCGCCGCCGCACTGCAACACCCGTACGTACCCGGTTGCTCCCACCCCCAAACCCATGTATAATCAGCGGTTCCCTGGCTTCTGGCCGGGGGTTCAACAATTTTCAATGAGGTTTCCAACCATGTACGCGGTCATAAAAACCGGTGGCAAGCAATACAAAGTTGCCGCTGGCGAAAAACTTAAAGTAGAACAGATTCCGGCTGACATTGGTTCCGAACTCACCATCGATCAAGTCCTCGCTGTGGGCGCGGGCGACACCATCAAGTTTGGTGCGCCGCTGGTTGAAGGTGCCAAGGTACTGGTGAAAGTGGTCTCCCACGGTCGTCACGACAAGGTCCGTATCTTCAAGATGCGCCGTCGTAAGCACTACCAGAAGCGTCAGGGCCACCGCCAGAACTACACCGAACTCGAGATCCTGTCGATCAACGGCTAAGCCGCTGACGGATCCCATCCAGTATTAAGGAGCACATACAATGGCACACAAAAAAGGTGGCGGTACTACCCGCAACGGCCGCGATTCCGAATCAAAGCGCCTCGGCGTGAAGGTCTACGGCGGCCAGTCGATCAATGCTGGCGGCATCATCGTGCGTCAGCGCGGCACCCCGGTGCGCGCTGGTGACGGCGTCGGTACCGGCAAGGACCACACCCTGTTCGCGAAAGTGGACGGCGTGGTCAAGTTCGTGACCAAGGGCCCGGAGTCGCACAAGTACGTGACCGTGGTCCCGGCCCCGGCGACCGTGCAGTAAGCGCAGCGCGCATCAGGTGAAGGCGCCCGGCGCCTTCCCATCGAAAGGCTCTGCCATTCGGTAGGGCCTTTTTCCTTTTCAGGGTACAGAATATGAAGTTCATCGACGAAGCACGCATCGAAGTCATCGCTGGCACCGGCGGCAACGGCTGCGCCTCGTTCTGCCGCGAGAAGTTCCGCCCGTTCGGCGGTCCGGATGGCGGCGACGGTGGCCGTGGCGGTTCGATCTGGGCCATCGCGGACCGCAACATCAACACGCTGGTCGACTTCCGCTTTTCCAAGGTCCACCGCGCGGGCAACGGGGAACCGGGCCGCGGGTCGGACTGCTATGGCAAGGGCGCGGAGGACGTGTTCCTGCGCATGCCGGTGGGGACGCTGATCGTCGATGAAACCAACGGCGAGATCATCGCCGACCTGACCGAGCACGGCCAGCAGGAGCTGCTGGCCAAGGGCGGCGAGGGCGGCTGGGGCAACATCCACTTCAAGTCCTCCACCAACCGCGCGCCGCGCCAGAAGACCGACGGCAAGGACGGCGAACACCGCGAACTGCGCCTGGAACTAAAGGTGCTGGCCGACGTCGGCCTGCTCGGCATGCCGAATGCGGGCAAGTCGACCTTCATCACCGCCGTCTCCAACGCGCGCCCGAAGATCGCCGACTATCCATTCACGACACTGCATCCGAACCTGGGCGTGGTGCGCGTGTCGCATGAGAAGAGCTTCGTCATCGCCGATATCCCGGGCCTGATCGAAGGCGCAGCTGAAGGTGCGGGCCTGGGCCACCAGTTCCTGCGCCACCTGCAGCGCACCAACCTGCTGCTGCACATCGTGGACGTGGCGCAGTTCGAAGGCACGGCCGATCCGGTCAAGGAAGCCAAGGCGCTGGTCAAGGAGCTGGAGAAGTACGACGCGGAGCTGGCCAACAAGCCGCGCTGGCTGGTGCTGAACAAGCTCGATGTGGTGCCGGAAGCGGACCGCGCGAAGCTGGTGAAGGATTTCGTCAAGCGCTTCGGCTTCAAGGGCCCGGTGTTCGAGATGTCGGCCCTGTCGCGCGAAGGCACGCAGGAGCTGGTCAACGCGATCTACCAGCATCTGGAAAAGACGCGCACCAGCGAGCAGCGCGCCGCCGAGACCCAGCTGGCGGAAGAAGCCCGCGGCATCAACTCGATCGACCCTGACGACCCGCGCTTCAAGGTTATCGATTAAACTAGTCGTCTGGTGTGGTGCGTGCCGTGGCTATCCGCCGCGCGCGCAGCGCACCGCGACTGCCGATGCCTGGCTCCTTACCGCGGCCGCCTCATCGCAGAACTCACTCCCTGGGTTATGCCACCTGAAGCCAAGCCGCCAATGAAGTCCGTCATCCACACCGCACACCGCATCATCATCAAGGTAGGGTCCTCGCTCGTCACCAACGAAGGACGTGGGCTCGATCATGCCGCCATCGCCAAATGGGCGGCCCAAATCTCCGCATTGCGTGGCCTCGGCAAGGAGGTCGTCCTGGTCAGCTCCGGTGCCATCGCCGAGGGCATGCTGCGGCTCGGATTCGAGGCGCGTCCCACCGACGTACACGAGCTGCAGGCCTGTGCGGCCGTCGGGCAGATGGGTCTCGCGCAAATCTACGAGACCAGCTTCCGCGCGCACGGCATCGGCACCGCACAGGTGCTGCTCACGCATGCCGACCTGGCGGACCGGGAGCGCTACCTGAATGCGCGCTCCACGCTGGCGACCCTGCTGCGGCTGGGCGTGGTCCCGATCATCAACGAGAACGACACCGTGGTCACGGACGAGATCAAGTTCGGCGACAACGACACGCTCGGCGCGCTGGTGGCGAACCTGATCGATGCCGATGCGCTGATCATCCTCACCGACCAGCATGGCCTGTTCAACGCAGACCCGCGCAAGGACCCGGCTGCGTACCTGATCAAGGAAGGCAAGGCGGGCGATCCGGCGCTGGAGGCAATGGCGGGTGGCGCAGGCTCCAGCATCGGGCGTGGCGGGATGCTCACCAAGATCCTCGCGGCCAAGCGCGCGGCGGGCTCCGGCGCGCATACCGTGATTGCATGGGGGCGCGAACATGAGGTGCTCACGCGCCTCGCGGCCGGGGAAGCTATCGGAACCCAGCTGACCGCGCAGACCGCGCAGCAGAAGGCGCGCAAGCAGTGGATGGCGGATCACCTGCACACGGCGGGCAAGGTGGTGCTGGACGCGGGCGCGATCGAAAAAGTCACACGCGAGGGGAAATCGCTGCTGCCGATCGGGGTGGTCGCGGTCGAAGGCCAGTTCGGGCGCGGCGCCGTGATCACCTGCGTGACCGAAGCCGGCCTTGCGGTCGCGCGCGGCCTCACAAATTACACCAGCAGCGAGACCCGCCTCATCCTGCGCAAGCCGTCCTCCGAGATCGAAGCCATCCTTGGCTTCATGGAAGGCCCCGAGCTGATCCACCGCGACAACCTGATCCTGCTGTAGACCTGAATCTTCTCCCGCGCGCGCAGTCCAAGGGGCTGCGGGGCAGTCCCGCAAAGGAGAACGATCATGCCAGATACCAAAAGCGCGCGCCATCCGAGCGCCCGCAAGACCAGCGCGGTGCGCCGGATCTGCAACCTGGTGCCCTCGCGCGGCACCGACACCGACTGGCAGTACGACGACGCGCTGACCGCCGGCCTGCTGCGCGCGCCCGCCGCGCTGCCCGCTTCCGTGGACCTGCGCCAGAGCTGGTGGACCATCAACGACCAGGGCGGCACCGGCTCCTGCGTTGGCTGGGCCAGCGCGGACGGCGTGCTGCGCTATCACCTCGTCAAGGCCAGCAAGCTGGACGAAGGCACGCTGCTGTCACCCCGTTTCGTGTGGATGGCGTCCAAGGAGTCGGATGAATTCGTGCGCCGCCCCGAGACCTTCATCGAGGAGGCGGGCACCAGCCTGAAGGCCGCGATGGACGTGATCCGCAAATACGGCTGCGTGCTGGACCAGGAACTCCCCTTCAGCATCGCCACCCTGATGTACGACGGACCGGAGAACGCCTTCTTCGCCTCCGCCTCGATGCGCAAGGCTGCCAACTACACCAACCTGCGCAAGAACCTCAACCAGTGGAAGTCGTGGCTCGCCACCACCGGCCCGATCCTCGTCGGCCTGAGCGTGGACGAGACTTGGGACAACGCGGGCGCCACCCATGGCAAGCTCGATGACTTCGTGCCGGACTCGGTGCGCGGCGGCCACGCGGTGTGCGTGGTCGGCTACACCGCCGACCGCTTCATCATCCGCAACAGCTGGGGCACGACCTGGGGCGACGAAGGCTACGCCTACGCCAGCAAGGGCTACATCGAGGACGCCTTCTTCGGAGAGAGCTACGGCATCACAATCTGATGGGACGTTGCGATGCGCCGCCGCCGCCCTGCGCAACTGCTAGGCCGGTTGCGGCAGCAGATTGGGTGGCGGCGGCGTCTTGTGCTTGTACTCGCACAGGTCGACAATGATGCAGTTCCAGCACTTGGGCGTGCGGGCCACGCAGGTGTAGCGGCCGTGCAGGATCAGCCAGTGGTGCGCATCGTGCAGGTAGTCCTTCGGCACGAACTTGAGCAGCTTCTGCTCCACGATGTCCACGTTCTTCCCCGGCGCGATGTTGGTGCGGTTGGAGACGCGAAAAATGTGCGTGTCCACCGCCATGGTGGGCTGGCCGAAGGCGGTGTTGAGCACCACGTTGGCGGTCTTGCGGCCCACGCCGGGCAGGGCTTCCAGCGCCTCGCGCGTCTGCGGGACCTCGCCGCCATATTGATCGACCAGGATCCGGCAGGTGGCGATCACGTTCTTCGCCTTGGTGTTGAACAGGCCGATGGTCTGGATGTAGGGGATCAGGCCATCGAGGCCGAGGTCGAGGATCTGCTGCGGCGTATTGGCGACCGGGTACAGCTTGCGCGTGGCCTTGTTCACGCCGACGTCGGTGGCCTGCGCCGACAGCAGCACGGCGATCAGCAGCTCGAAGGGGGTGGTGTATTCCAGTTCGGTGACGGGCTTGGGATTCGCTTCCTTGAAGCGGCGGAAGATCTCGAGGCGCTTGGCGGGGTTCATGCGGGGACGTCAGTCTTTCTTGTTCAAGGCCGCCTTCTGGCGCGCGCGCTCCATGGCGGCGGCGATGATGGCGCGCTTGCGCTCCTTCTCGGCCAGTTCTTCCGCTGTCGCGGGGGCTTCCGCGTTGACGGCGGCCAGCTTGTCCGCAGCCTTGGCGGCCAGGCGCGCGTCGTTCTCGTCCTTCTCGCGTTTCAGGCGCGCGGTGCGGAAGTCGTGGCGCTCGCGCGCGGCGTCGGCCTGCTCCTGGGTCCACGCGTTCCAGCCGGTGCGCTCACCGGTCACCGGCAGCATGGTGATGCAGTCGACCGGGCAGGGTGCCACGCACAAGTCGCAGCCGGTGCACAGCGAGGGCAGGATGGTGTGCATCTGCTTGGCCGCGCCCATGATGGCATCGACCGGGCAGGCCTGGATGCACAGGGTGCAGCCGATACAGATCGCTTCATCGATGAAGGCGACCGGGCGCGATCGTTCGATGCCGTTGACCGGATTGATCGGAATGACCGGCCGCCCGAGGAAGCTGGCCAGCCGCTCGACACCCTGGAGGCCGCCCGGCGGGCACTGGTTGATCTCGGCCTGGCCCTCCGCGATCGCTTCCGCATACGGCCGGCAGCCCGCATACCCGCACTTGGTGCACTGGGTCTGCGGCAGCAGGTCTTCGATCTGGTCGGCGAGGGTCTTGGTCACGGCGGGCAATGCGGGCAATGGTGGCAGACTGCGATTATCTCATCATCAGTCTCAGTCGTGGCAAACGGCCTTTTGTCCGTAAACGCAGTCCTTATTTAGGTAAAGTCTGTGAATGCAGACATTGACGTCGGCATCCGCCCGGCGCACAATGTCTGTAATCTCCTACCTAATCGGCCTACGGACCGCGAATGTAGACATGAAATACAAGCAATCTGCGATTCTCCCCGATGAGCTGCTCAAGGCGGGAGAGGACCTCGGTGCCAAACTGGCCCGCTTGCGCAAGGCGCGCCGAATCCTCCAGGCCGACGCGGCCGCTCGCGCGGGCCTGTCCCGTTCCACCGCCGTGCTGCTCGAAAAGGGCGATCCGGGCCGCTCGCTGGGCCAGATCCTGCGCTATCTGGATGCGATCGCGCCGGGCGCCACCCTTGAGCAACTCCTCCAGGAGAAGGACCCTGCGCTGGCGGCCCTGGCGCAGGCTGAGCGAACCCAGCGCGTGCGGCGCCTCTCCGACAAGGAGCTCAAGGAGCTCGACTTCTGATGGCCACCACCCGCCTGCACGTGTTCGCGCATCTGGCCGACGGGTTCGTCCCCGCCGGGCGGCTCACGCTGACCGAGGGGCGGCGCGAGGTGGAAGCGTCGAGCTTTGCGTACGGCCTGCGCTATCTGGAGCGCCCCGGCAGCTTCGAGCTCGATCCGGTCAGCCTGGCGCTGGACGACCGGGCGGCGGCGCGCGGGGTCGAGTTCCGGCCCGCCCACCAGCTGACCCAGTTCGGCGGCCTGCGCGATGCCGCTCCCGACGCGTGGGGCCGCCGGGTGATCGAGGCGCGCCACAAGGTTCCGGCCAATTCCTTGTCGGAAGCGGTCTACCTCATCGAGGCCGGTAGCGACCGGGTCGGCGCCCTCGACGTGCGGGCCGACTTGCAAGCCGAGGGTCATGCGGGGGCGGCATCCGTGCAAAGTCTCGGATATCTGCTGGAAGCGTCGGAACGGATCGAGCACGGCCTGCCGATACCCAGTGCGCTGGCGGGCCTGTTCGATGCCGGCGGGAGCGCCGGCGGCGCTCGCCCGAAGGCCACCGTCCGTGATGACCAGGGCGTGCTGTGGCTGGCCAAGTTTCCGTCCGCCGCGGACACCTTCGACGTTGCCCGCGCCGAATACGCGAGCCTGCGTCTGGCCGCGCTGGCGGGGTTGAATGTGCCGCCGCTGCAGCTGCGCGACATCGGTGGCAAGACCGCGCTGCTGATTCGCCGCTTCGATCGCTTCTGGCACAAGGGGACCTCGCTTCCGGGGCCGGACATCGTCCTGCACGAGACGGGACCACAGCCGGGTGCGAGCGAGCAGCGGCTGCCCTTCGTCAGTGGCCTCACACTGGTGGGGTGCGATGAATACGAGTCGGTTACCCGCAGCTACGCGGACCTTGCTGCGGCGATCCGCCGCTACGCCCATCCCGCGCTGATCCGCGCCAACGCGGCGGAGCTGTTTGCCCGCATGGTCTTCAATATCTTCGTCAGCAACGACGATGACCATCTGCGCAATCACGGCTTCCTGCGCGACCCGCGCTACGGAGGATGGCGTTTGAGCCCTTTGTATGACGTGGTGCCGCGTCCCGGCATCGCGCATGAACGGCAGCTGCATCTCCAGGTGGGCCTGCAGGGTAAGCTCGCGACCCTGGACAATGCCTTGAGCGCGCACGCTGCATTCCTGCCGGAGCGCCCGGATGCGGTGGCGGCGATGCATCGGATCTGGCTCTGCTTGCGGGAATGGCGCACCCATTTCGAGGAGCTCGGCGTACCCGGCAGCTTGATCGATACACTGGCCGCGGGCATCCGCGATCTGGACGATATCGCCAGCCCCGCGCTGCGCGCGCTCATCCGGCGCGGCGGCTAAAGCCACCATGAAAAACGCCTCTCGCGAAGGAGAGGCGTCGGTCCCGGGCGGGGGAATGGGTTGGCTTACGCGTGCTTGCGAATGAACTCGCCGATCATCGGGCACACGGTCTGGCGCCAGCGGCGGCCGGAGAAGATGCCGTAGTGGCCCGCGCCTTTGACGACGTAGTCCATCTTCATCGATTTCGGCAGGCCCGTGCACAGGTCGTGCGCGGCTTGCGTCTGGCCGAGGCCGGAGATGTCATCGAGCTCGCCTTCGACGGTCAGCAGCGCCACCGACTTGATGTCCTGCGGGCGCACCTGCTTGCCGCCCACGTACCAGGTGCCCAGCGGCAGGCGAGTCTCCTGGAACACGGTCTTGATGGTGTCGAGGTAGTACTCGGCCGGCATGTCCAGCACCGCGTTGTACTCGTCGTAGAACTGGCGGTGCGCCTCGGCCGAATCGTCGTCGCCGCGCACCAGGTGGTTGTAGAACTCGCGGTGGCTCTGTGCGTGGCGGCCCGGGTTCATCGCGATGAAGCCGGCATGCTGCAGGAAGCCCGGATAGACCTTGCGGCCGAAGCCGGGATAGTTGGCCGGCACCGCGTAGACCACGGTGTTCTCGAACCACGAGAACGGCTTGTCGGTGGCCAGGTTGTTGACCTGGGTCGGCGAGCGGCGCGGGTCGATCGGGCCGCCCATCATGGTCATGGTCTTGGGCAGCAGCGGGTCCTTGGCGGACGACATCAACGAGATCGCGGCCAGCACCGGCACGGTCGGCTGGCAGACGGAGATCACGTGCAGGTCCGGCGCCAGCGTGCGGATGAAGTCCTGCACGTAGTAGATGTAGTCGTCCAGGTGGAACGGGCCTTCCGACATCGGCACCATGCGCGCATCGGTCCAGTCGGTGATGAAGACGTCGTGATTCGGCAGCAGCGCGCGCACGGTGTCGCGCAGCAGGGTGGCGTGGTGGCCGGACAGGGGGGCCACCAGCAGCACCTTCGGATGGGCCAGCGCGGTGGCGCGCGCATCCGAGACGTCCTTTTTGAAGTGCAGCAGCTTGCAGAACGGCTTGGTCACCACGGTCCGCTCCATGATGCCGATGGTCTCGCCATCGCAGACGGTGGAGGCGATATCGAAGGCCGGCTTTTCATAATCCTTCCCGAGCCGGTACATGAGTTCGTAACCGGCGGCGATGCGCTGGGAGAACGGGGTGTGCGCAAACGGCGAGACCGGGTTCGAGAACAGCTTCGCAGACGCGTCCGCCCACTGCATCAGCGGGTTCAGGAACGTGCGCTGCATTTCGTGGAGTTGGTAAAGCATAGTAGGTCCTCTATCTCCGCCGACTGTGTATCCGGCGGTGTGGTGCAATCGTTTGCTCTACGGTCAGTGGGGCAACGAATTTTCCACACTGTAATACAAATTACGTTCCTGCTGGAAAAATCTTGAATCCGAATGCAGGACTGTCCGCATGCATCAAGTTGTAGCACAGGCGATTTGGCCGTTGCGTTAGCAAGATCACATAAATCAGCCGGTTCGTACGTGTCGAGGCATCGTCTGACACGAGCGTGAGGCACGTTCTGGCGCTTGTGCGGCATCCAAAGAAAAAGCCGCCCGGCCAGGCGGCGGGGCGGCTCGTTCGGCGAATAGGCAACCAGATGGTTGCATATTCAGCAGGCGTCCTAGTCGAACACCGGGGTTTCGACGCCGAGAATCTTGTGCAGCTTCGGCGAGGTGGTGGTGTACTGCATGTGGATCTTCTTGTCCGGGAAGATGTAGGGCGCGGCGCCGAAAGCGGCCAGCGCAGCTTCGTGGAAGCCCGACAGGATCAGCTTTTTCTTACCCGGATAGGTATTGATATCGCCCACCGCGAAAATACCCGGCACGTTGGTCTCGAACTTTTCCGTGTTCATGACCTTGAGCTGCTTGCGCTCGATGTCCAGGCCCCACTCGGCGATAGGGCCGAGCTTGGGCGACAGGCCGAAGAACACCAGCAGCATGTCCAGCGGCACGCGGCGGGTGACGCCGTCGGCGCCGGTGACCTTCACTTCGGACAGCTGGCCGTCCTTCTCGTCGAAGCCGGTGACCTGGCCGGTGATCAGCTGCATCTCGTACTCGTCGCACAGCTGCTTCATCTTTGCGACCGAGGCGGGCGCGGCGCGGAATTCGTCGCGGCGGTGTACCAGCACCACCGACTCGGCCTTGCCGACGAAGTTCAGGGCCCAGTCCAGCGCGGAGTCGCCGCCGCCGCAGATGACCAGGTTCTTGCCCTCGAACAGCGACGGATCCTTGACCCGGTAATGCAGCTGGCTCTGCTCGAACTTCTCGATCCCGTCGACCTTGATGGTACGCGCCTGGAACGAGCCCACGCCCGCGGCGATGAAGATGGTCTTGGTGATGAACTGGGTGCCGGTGGAGGTCTCGACGTTGAAGCGCTGGTCTTCGCGGCGCTGCACCTGGGTCACTTCCTGGCCCAGGTGGAAGGTCGGATCGAACGGCTCGATCTGCTTGAGCAGGTTGTCGGTCAGTTCCTGGCCGGTGCACACGGGCACGGCGGGGATGTCGTAGATCGGCTTGTCCGGATACAGCTCCACGCACTGGCCGCCCACGGCGGGCAGGGAATCGATCACGTGCGCCTTGATTTCGAGGAGACCCAGTTCGAACACCTGGAACAGGCCGACCGGACCCGCGCCGATGATGACGGCATCCGTTTCGATCGCACCGGCAAAGGTGCTGTTGGCAGCCAGGCTGCCCGCTTGAGTGGTAGTCATGCTTTACATTCCAACAATGGTAAAAGGGGCGCTTGGCGCGCCCCGGAAGATCGGCGGGATCAGCGTTTGAGCTGGCCCAGCTTGTCCTTCACGTCCTTCCACTGGTCCGCTTCCGGAAGGGCCGCCTTGGTCTTGGTGATCGAGGGCCAGGCGCGCGCCAGTTCGACGTTGAGCTTGATGAACTGCTGCTGATCGGACGGCACGTCTTCTTCCGCGTAGATCGCGTTCACCGGGCACTCGGCCACGCACACGGCGCAGTCGATGCACTCGTCGGGGTCGATGGCGAGGAAATTCGGGCCTTCCCGGAAACAATCAACCGGGCATACATCGACACAGTCCGTGTAGCGGCAGGCGATGCACGATTCGGTGACAACGTGGGTCATAACAGTCCTATCAATATTGTGCGGCGGCAGGGAGGGAATGGGCGACGCCGACCTTAGCAAAGCACTGTATTTTAAGGCAATTGGCCTTTTCCTTCAATTCGCCCGCGCGCCACCGGTTATACACATTACACATAAGCAAATGCACGCGCGGATGGGCTGCGCGCCGCTTGATGTGCATCATTGACAATGCGTTCAGGAGGCGTCGCTGTCCGGCGGCACCGGCGCGGCCAGGCGGCGGTTGGCCGCGCACCAGCGGGCGAGGGCGCGCAGCTCGTCGTCCAGCACGTGGGCCACATCGTAGTACTCGGCCAGGTTCATGGTGCCGCAGCAGGCGCGCCGGTCCTGCAGGGCGCCGGGGTCGTCGAC
>NZ_SPVF01000275.1 GCF_004614185.1 Zemynaea arenosa
CGCGACCCCGCGACCCCGCACCGCCGCACCGCCCGGCCCGGTGGCCCGCGGCCCGTGTTTCACAGCGATGTGGTCCACTTCCGCGCGACCTCCATACAACGCCGCGCTCATGCATACATTGCCGACCTGACAATGCTGTGGCAGCATACGCCGCTCATTCATCATCGGAGCCGCCATGCGCCCGTTCGCGTTTGTCCTGTCCTCGCTTGCCCTGTCCCTGAGCGCCGCCTTCAGCGCGCAAGCCCAAACCCCAGCCGCACCCGCCGCCGCCGCACCGGCCGAGCGCCCGGCCACTGAGTTCCCCTACACCCCTGGCCTCGACCCCTCGGCCATGGACCGCACCGCCGACCCTTGCGTCGACTTCTACCAGTACGCCTGCGGCGGCTGGAAAACCCATAACCCGATCCCCGCCGACCAGGCCCGCTGGTCCGTGTACGGCAAGCTCGCGCAGGACAACCAGCGCTACCTGTGGGGCATCCTCGAAAGCCTCGCGCAGCAGAAGGAGGGCCGCACCTCCGCCCAACAGAAAATCGGCGACTACTTCGGCGCATGCATGGACGAAAAAGCCATCGAAGCGCGCGGCGCCGAGCCGCTCAAGCCCTGGCTCGACCAGATCGCGGCCATCAAGACCACGCGTGACCTGCCCGCCGTGCTGGCCCGCCTGCAGCTGGCCTTCCGCGACAGCGACCTGCTGTTCGGCTTCGGCTCCGGCCAGGACTTCGCCGATTCCACACGTGTGATCGCCTTCGCTTCCGGCGGTGGCCTCGGCCTCCCGGACCGCGACTCGTACCTGAAGACCGACGACAAGTCCAAGGACATCCGCGCCAAGTACGTGGCCCACGTGGCACGCACCTTCGAGCTGCTGGGCGAATCGAAAGACGCCGCCGCGCGCGACGCCGCCAAGGTGATGGAGATCGAAACCGCGCTGGCAAAAGCCACGCTAACCCGCGTCGAGAAGCGCGACCCGCACAAACTCGATCACAAAATGAGCTTCGCCCAGGTGCAGGCCCTCACCCCGAACTTCGACTGGAAGGCCTACTTGGCCAGCATGGACGTGCCGCGCACCGTGCAGTTCAACGTGACCGAACCCGCCTTCTTCAAGGAAGTCTCGCGCCAGCTCAAGGCCAACGACGTCGCCGCCGTGAAGACCTACCTGCGCTGGCATGTGGCCCAGCTGATGTCGTCCTCGCTGTCGAAGAACTTCGACGATGAGCACTTCGCCTTCTACAGCAAGACCCTGCGCGGTATCGAGCAGCAGCGGCCGCGCTGGAAGCGCTGCGTGGGCCTGGTCGACAACCAGCTCGGCGAAGCACTGGGCCAGGAATTCACCAGCCGCGCCTTCAGCCCCGAGCTGAAGGAGAAGGCGCTCAAAATGACACGCCAGATCGAAGTGGCGATGAAGGACGATATCGAGTCGCTGGACTGGATGAGCCCTGCGACCAAGAAGCGCGCGCAGGAAAAGCTGGCCGCCATCGTCAACAAGATCGGGTACCCGGACAAGTGGCGCGACTACAGCGCCTATGATGTGCAGGCGCGCGACTTCGCCGGCAACGTCTTGCGCGGGAATACCTTCGAGGCGCGCCGCCAGCTGGCCAAGATCGGCAAGCCGCTGGACCGCAGCGAGTGGAGCATGACGCCGCCGACCGTCAACGCCTACTTCGACCCGCAGATGAACGACATCAACTTCCCGGCCGGCGTGCTGCAGCCGCCGCTATTCGACCCGAAGATGGATGACGCACCGAACTACGGCAACACCGGCGGCACCATCGGCCACGAGCTGACCCACGCCTTCGACGACGAAGGCCGCCAGTTTGACGCCAAGGGCAACCTCAAGGACTGGTGGACCAAGGAAGATGCGAAAGCCTTCCAGGAGCGCGCGCAGTGCATCGTCGACCAGTACGCGCAGTACGTGGTCGTGGATGACATCAAGATCAATTCCAAGCTGACCCTGGGCGAAGACGTGGCCGACCTCGGTGGCCTGATTCTGGCGTGGGTGGCGTGGAAGCAGGAGATGGCGAGCATGCCGCAGCAGGCGTCGCAAGGCCTGCGCGATGGCCTGACGCCGGAGCAGCGCTTCTTCGTCGGCAATGCGCAATGGGCGTGCGAAAACGACCGGCCCGAGAACCAGCGCCTGCACGCGATGACCGACCCGCACTCGCCGGGCAAGTTCCGCGTGAATGGCCTGGTGGTCAACATGCCGCAGTTCCAGGCCGCGTTCCAGTGCAAGGCCGGGCAGCCGATGGTGGCCGCGAAGGCTTGCCGCGTGTGGTAAGCGCACGCACGTGAGCCGACGCGCCGCCCGGAGCTCTCCCGGGCGGCGCTGTCTCAGCGGCGGCGTATCAGTGATGACGCATCAGTGATGACGCATCAGTGATGACGCATCAGTGATGACGCATCAGCGGAACACCCCCAATCACGCATCACGATCCGCCGCTGTCAATGCTTCAGCGCATCGCGCTGTGGATTGGCTCCGCCCCAGCCCCCCGGTTCGTTGCCGCGCTTTTCCAGCATCTCCTTGAAGCGCTGCAGGTTGGCGCGCGCTTCCATGCGCACCACCCCGAGCGCGTCGCCGATCGTTTCCATCGGGCCTTCCGGTTCGTAATCCATGCGCAGCACCACGCGGGTGCAGTTCTCCGAAATCTTGTCGAAGGTCACGACGCCGCCGTTGCGCGGGCCGCTCGTGCTGCGCCAGGCGATGCACTGGTCCCGCAACTGGTCGGTGATCTCGGCGTCCCATTCCTTGTCCTTGCCGGCAACGCTGGCCCTCCAGTGCAGCCGTCCGTCGTCCAGCTGCCTCACTTCGTGCACGCTCGCCATGAAGGTTGGAAATTGTTCGAACTGGGCCCACTGTTCGTAGACGGCGTGCACCGGGGCGTTCACTTCCAGCGACTCCTCGACGTACGACAGGCCGGACTTCTGGCCGGTCTCCTTGCGTTTCTGATACTGCTTGGCCAGCAGCACACCCCCGGCCGCGAGGGCCGCCATTTTCACAACTCGGTTCAGCATAGGCATACGTGTTCTCCTTGTTCTTGATGGTGGAAGTTCAAGCCCGGACGGACCGCACTCAGCGCCGCGCGCCGGTATCGGAGATCTGGGCCTGCATATGGATCAGGTTCGCTTCGAACGATTGCATCTCCAGCCCGACCGGCGCCATGTCACGGCTCTCCAGCTTGGGGAAGAATTCCTTTTCCTCCTGCTCGATATGGCGCAGCACGCTGTCCAGCATCTCGCTCATCAGGCGGTCCGCCTGCGGTTCGTCGAGCGACATGCCCTGCAGCGTGGCCACCAGGTCGTCCACCTTCAAATGCTCCTGCTCGAAGTGGGCAATCATGGCTTCGTCCGCATCCCGCATGCGCGGATAGAACACGGACTCCTCGATCCGGGAATGGGTGTGGATGGCTTGCAGCAACTGGCCGGCAGCCTGCTTGCGGACCTCCTTGTCGCTGCTGCCGCGCCAGGTGGCGGCCAGCTTGCGGACCAGTTCGTGGTCTGACAGCAAGCCGTCCAGCGGGTGGTTGATGGCATCCCAGCTGTGACGCTTGCTGAGATCTTCGTTGTCGTCATTCATGTCAGCCTCCTTGCTTCTTTGTTTGACGAAACATCTCATCCGAAGTTCATCGGAACCTCATGAGCATATGAACATGCATGGCGTTTTTTCAAGCTAAATAAGCAGCGAAAAAAACCAGCGCCGCGACAGGCCCGGCAGCCGTTCCGCGCGGAACCCCGGCGGTATAATGGCGGGATGCAGAATCTCCTCCACAACCTCAATCCCGAACAGCTCGCTGCCGTCACGCTCCCCGCCCAAAGCGCCCTGATCCTGGCCGGTGCCGGCTCGGGCAAGACGCGCGTGCTGACCACGCGCATCGCCTGGCTCATCCAGACCGGGCAGATCGGTCCTTCGGGCATCATGGCGGTCACCTTCACCAACAAGGCGGCCAAGGAGATGCTGACGCGCCTGTCCGCGATGCTGCCGATGTCCACGCGCGGCATGTGGATCGGCACCTTCCACGGCCTGTGTAACCGCCTGCTGCGCACGCACTACCGCGACGCGGCGCTGCCGCAGACCTTCCAGATCCTGGATTCGCAGGATCAGCTCTCGATGATCAAGCGCCTGCTCAAGGCCAATAACATCGACGACGAGAAGTATCCGGCCAAGGATCTGATGTACTTCATCAACAATGCCAAGGACCAAGGCTTGCGCTCGGGCGAGGTCGAGACCTACGACCCCATCACCCGCAAGTTCGCCGAGCTCTACGGCTTGTACGACGACCAGTGCCAGAAGGAAGGCGTGGTCGACTTCGCCGAGCTGCTGCTGCGCTGCTACGAACTGCTGCTGCGCAACCAGCCGCTGCGCGAGCACTACCAGACGCGTTTCCAGCACATCCTGGTCGATGAGTTTCAGGACACCAACAACCTGCAGTACGCCTGGCTGAAGCTGATGTCCGGCCACGGCACCGGCCGGCCGAGCGCGCTGTTCGCGGTGGGCGACGACGACCAGTCGATCTACGCCTTCCGCGGCGCCAACGTCGGCAACATGCAGGCCTTCGAGCGCGACTTCCGCGTCGAAAACCTGATCAAGCTGGAGCAGAACTACCGCTCGCATGGGCACATCCTCGATGCGGCCAACCTGCTGATCTCGAACAACGCCAAGCGGCTCGGCAAGAACCTGCGCACGGACGCGGGGCAGGGCGAGCAGGTGCGCGTGTACGAGGCGTCCACTGACCTGGAAGAAGCGCAGTGGATCATCGACGAGGTCAAGAACCTCATCAACGATGGCACCAAGCGTGACGAGATCGCGGTGCTGTACCGCTCCAACGCGCAATCGCGCGTGATCGAGCATGCGCTGTTTGCGGCCGGGATTCCGTATCACGTGTACGGCGGCCTGCGCTACTTCCAGCGCGCGGAGGTGAAGAACGCGATCGCCTACCTGCAGCTGATGGACAATCCGCACAACGATTCAGCCTTCCTGCGTGTGGTGAATTTCCCGGCGCGCGGCATCGGCGCGCGCTCGATCGAACAGCTGCAGGATGCGGCGCGCATGTATGGCGTATCGCTGTATGCGGCCGTGCCGTACATGACGGGGCGCGCGGGCGGGCTGCTGGGCGGCTTCGTCAAGATCATCGAATCCACGCGCTTCGAAACGCAGCAGCTTTCGCTGCCGGAGCTGGTGCGCGTGACGCTCGATGCGTCGGGCATGCTGCAGCACTACGCCAATGAAAAGGAAGGGCAGGATCGCATCGAGAACTTGGAACAGCTGGTCGGTGCGGCCACGCAGTTCGTGCAGGAGGAAGGCTTTGGCCTGTCCGCGCCCGCGCATCTCGGGCCGCAGGCGCTGGCGCAGGCGGGCACGCCGGTCGTCAACGCGGACGGCATCGAAGTGATGGATGCGGATGCGCCGCTGGCCACCGTGATGTCTCCGCTGTCCGCCTTCCTGTCGCATGCCTCGCTGGAGGCGGGCGATGCGCAGGCCCAGGCTGGGCAGGATGCGCTGCAGATGATGACGGTGCACTCGGCCAAGGGGCTGGAGTTCGACGCGGTGTTCATCACCGGGTTGGAAGAGGGCTTGTTCCCGCACGAGTCTTCGGCGCGCGAGAACGACGGGCTGGATGAAGAGCGGCGCCTGATGTACGTGGCGATCACGCGCGCCAAGAAGCGACTGTACATGACGTTCACGCAGTCGCGCATGCTGCATGGGCAGACGCGCTACAACATCAAGTCGCGCTTTTTTGAAGAGCTGCCGGAGGAATCGCTCAAGTGGATCACGCCGCGCGTGCAGTCGCACTGGTTCGCGAACAAGAAGACGGCCTGGGATGACGCCAGCTTCCGCGAGGGCGGCACCGACAACGCGCTGGCCAAGCAGATGAAGACCAAGTCGCTGGCCGCCGCCGGCGGGCCGGGCTGGCGTATCGGCGAATCGGTCATGCACGGCAAGTTCGGCGAAGGCGTGATCGTCAACATCGAAGGTAGCGGCACCAACGCCCGCGCGCAGATCAACTTCGGCAAGTCCGGCATGAAGATGCTGGACCTCTCTATCGCCAAGCTGGAGCGCGTCGGCCGCTAGCTTTGCTGCACCGGGCTGCGAACACGAAAAGCTCGCGAACAGTGCTACGCTAGGCAAGCGAGCCTTGTGGCTGAGCGAGACCGGCGCTGCGAGGAGAACCTATGACGTTGAACACTTACATTGCAATGCGGACGTGGGCGGGACTGTCTCCGGCAGGCGAGCGCAAGGTGATCACCGCGCGGATCGCTGCCCCGGTTTGCGACACCGAGGGCCGGATGTCCTGTTTGGCTGATCCGGGGTTTGATGAGGCACCTGTCTCAATTTTTGGAGAAGACAGCTGGCAAGCGCTGGAACTTGCGCTGCGCTTTTGTCGGGACATCGCGCGGGGCAAAATGCAGCGGGGCTGGCAACTACGCTGGCCCGACACCGACGAGCTTCTCGCGTCCAGCGACCTGTAGCATCGTCAGCGCTCGGTATGCCGAAGACTTGGCCCGCCGGCGCGGAGCGGCGTCTGCCATCTGTCGCGAGCTTGCTTGTTTTCGGGTAGTCAGCTGGCCGGCTGCATCTGCGCTTCCGTGCCCTGAATATGCGCGAGACCCCAGGCCTTGAGCGCGGCCAGCACGCTGCGCAGGGACTGTCCTTTGGCGGTCAGACGATAAGCGTCCCGCCCGGCCACGTCAGGGGTCGGAAAGCGCTCAGCCAGGCCATTCTCCACTAGCCGTGCCAGCCGGTCGGCCAGGATATTGGTCGAGATCTTCTCCGGCGAGGACAGGAAGTCCTTGAAAAACATCTTCCCGCTCATCAGGTCCCGGATGACCAGCAGCGTCCATTTGTCGCCGAACAGGTCGAGGGCGCAAGCAACCGGGCACACCGAGCGGTGGCCCTCGTCCGGCGGCTGCACTGCCGCCTTCCGGGCGGGTGCCTTGCGTGGCTTCTCATTCGGCACGGCGCTGCTCCTTTCTGAGTCAAGACTTGACTTTATCAGCGGTACTTGCATAATGCAAGTCTGCACTTGCAAAACGCAAGTGTAATCACCGATCACGATTCACGAAGGGGAAAGCAGCATGGAGACTTCAAAGAACCTGGCCACCTTATTGCCTTTTGTGTCGAGCATTGCCTTTGCCATGCTCGCGTGGGGCGCAGTGGCGCTTCACTATGTCTGGCCGCGCCTGCGCGGCTTGCCCCTGCATGAAGCCGTGCGGCCGATCTTGCACCTGCATCTGTTCAGGTTCATCGGGCTGGCGTTCATCGTGCCGGGCGTCGTCAGCCCGCAGCTTCCGTTGGCGTTTGGTTCGCCCGCGGCGTATGGGGACCTGCTCGCAATGGGATTGGCGTGGCTGGCCTTGTTGGCCGGAAGCGGTCGACATGCGCGCGCAGCCATCTGGGCCTTTAACGTGTTTGGCATCGGCGACCTGCTGTATGCCTACTACCAGGGCGCGGTCGGGGTCGGCATCGAAACCTCGTGGCTGGGCGCCGCCTGGTTCATTCCGACGGTGACCGTTCCGCTCCTGCTCTGGAGCCATCTGCTGACGTTTGCCCTATTGCTGCGGAGCGCTCCCAGCCCGACCGCGGCGCCCTTGCAGTCGTGCTAACATAGCGCCGCTGTTCTCACGGATGGCCGTAAGCGTTCACGTCAACCAACGCCCAACAGGACCACGCGCATCGCAAGTGCGCGCATGGTGTCGGGCGCTGCATGGTTGACCAGCCGGCTGTCCGCCCCCTTGCGCTCCCCGCCTGCGCTGGCTCCTCCCATCTCTGGAGTCAAGCTTATGTCTCACATGAAGTTCAATCACGTCAGCTTCCCCTCGACCGACGTGGCCGCGACAGCGAGTTTCTTCGAGCGCTATCTCGGCTGCACCGGCACGGCTTTCGGCGCCAGCCGCATCCTCAAGCGTCACGATTTCGACATCGTCATCGAGCACGCCGCGGACCGCCCGGTCGCGTGGCCGCACAACTTCCACATCGGCTTCGAGCTGCCGACCGTGCAGGCGCTCGAACAGCTGTACGCCCACGTGCATGCGGACGGCGCACACCTGGACACGGACCTCATCCGGCACGCCCGTGGTTCGCGCTTCTTCTGCACCATCCCGGGCGGGGTGCTCGTTGAGTTCAATACGAGAGAGGATGCCGCCGAGCCCTTCCGGGCCAGTTTCGGCCTGACGTAATCCGTTAAGCCGCGCTAAACGATTTGGAAAACGTTTAGCGCGGCTTAACCAAGCTGCGGTACGCCGAACACTTGGCGGTAGCCCGCGTAGAGCGCGCACTGCAGGAGCAGCAGGAAGATGGTGCCCAGCCACATACCGATCACCAGCCCCGCGAAGGGACTGAGGAGCGAAAACACGAACACCACCAGCTGCACGCTGACGATCATCGTCACCAGCCATCCGAGCAGCAGCACCAGGAATACCTTGAACGCCCGCAGGGTCGCAAACACGCTGTAGAACACCGCCTTCCCCACGCCCATCTGCTGCCACGCCGTGAGCGGCGCCGCAAACGCCAGCGCGGTCAGGATCGCCATGTTCGCAAACGACATCCCCACCAGCGGCGTCAGCGCCGAAGTGTCCACCTGCTGCGGCGAATTGCTGCGCACCTGCTCCAGCACTTTGCGCATCGCCTCATGGTCGCTCATCATGAATGCCAGCGAGGCCATCGCCAGCGACACCAGCAGATACACCAGTCCCACGCCCACCAGCCGTGGCAGCGCGGGCTTGCGGAAGCCCGTCCCCAGCACGCGCAGGTCGACGCGCCGGTTCTGGTCGATCAGCGCGCAGGCTTGCATGATCGCCATCGCCATCGACGGCACGAACATCAGCACCACGATCGGCCCGATGATGGGCAGGCTGCTGACGATGGAACTGGCCATCAGGTTGATGAACAGGATGGTGGTGAGCGCCCCCGGCTGGCGCCGGAACAGCGCCACGCCCTGCTTGAACCACTGCCAGCCGGTACCCGCGGGCAGGCTGGAGATCGGAGAGTCGGTCATGGCTTAAATAAGGTGCGGGGCCGGCACCGCGATGCGCTCGCGCAGGATGCGCTCGAAGTGCGTCGGGTCGTGCGGCGTGAGGATCTCCGCTTCGCGCGGCAGGTAGTAGTCGTACAGGCGCGACATCCAGAAGCGCAGCGCAGCGGCGCGCAACATCGGTTGCCAGGCTTCCTGTTCGGCGATGGTGAAGGGCACCACGGCCGCGTATGCATCGGTGAGGGCGCGCACCCGCGCGGCATCCAGCACGCCGGTGGCCAGGTCCACGCACCAGTCGTTGACGGTGACGGCCAGGTCGAACAGCCAGGTGTCGACACCTGCGAAGTAGAAGTCGAAGAACCCGGTCAGGCGCTCGCCCACGAACATCACGTTATTGCGGAACAGGTCCGCATGCACGGGGCCGCGTGGCAGCGCGTGGTGCAGCCCGGAGCTGTAGAACGCGTTCTGGAAATGCATCTCGGCCTTCAGCAGCTCGGCGCGGTCGCGGTCCAGGTGCGGCAGCACCTTGGGTGCCGTCTCGTTCAGCCAATCCAGCCCGCGCAGGTTGGGCTGCTGCAGCGGGAACTCGCGCCCCGCCAGGTGCATCTTCGCCAGCATGGTGCCGACGGCCGCGCAATGCACCGGCTGCGGCGCCAGCTGCGATTCGCCTGCCAGCTTGCTCACGATGGCGGCCGGCTTGCCGTGCAGCGGCACGCACAGCTTCCCTTCGTGGTTCGGCACCGGCGCGGGCACCAGGATGCCGCGGTCGGCCAGGTGCTTCATCAGCTCCAGGTAGAACGGCAGCTGTTCGAAGCTCAGGTTTTCAAAAATGGTGAGGACGTACTCGCCCGCATCCGTGGTGAGGAAGAAGTTGGAGTTCTCGATTCCGGACGCGATGCCGCGCACGGCGCGCGCCTCGCCCAGCGGGAATTGTGCGATCCAGGCGCGTGCGTCGTCCAGGGAGACGGCGGTGAAAACGGCCATCGCTTAACGGTTGTTGGCGGCGGGCGGCTGCGAGGTCCCGGCTGGCGGTGCCGGCGGCTGCGCATTGGCATTGCTGCCAGTGTCGGCTGCTTCAGCCGCGCCTTCCTTCTTTTTCTTGCCCAGGATGTCAAATTCCTTCACGGTCCACAGCGGCGCGCGGGTGCCGCCCGCCTCCGTGGTGCCCGGCTGCGCGTTGCCTGCGGGCGCATTCGGACGCAGGGTGTAGTGGCTCTTGCCGCTCTGGACCTGCACCTCGGTCACCTGGCCGCCTTCGGCCTTCTTCTCGGTGATGCGGGTGCGCGGCTGGTCCGGGATCACGGTCACCGGCTGGTCGCTGCCAGCTTCGATCGGCGCCACGTTGGCCGGCGGCGCGGAGCTGGGGCGGCTCTGGCCCGGGGCGGTGGAAGACGACTGGGCCAGGGCCAGTCCGGTGGCCGCGGTCAGGGCCAGGAAGAGGGAGGTGCGCAACATGATGGATTCGCCTGCGGTAAGGGCTCGGATGTCGTTTCAATCATTGTAACAAAGCGCCGCGAATGCCGCCCAATTGGCTGTGCCGAGGTGGTGTAAATCCTCGGAAACGTCCCCATATGGAGAGCATTCGATTCTGCGATAATGGCCGGCGTCACCGCCCGCTCTCCCTCTCCCAAAGATCACATGGACAACACCCTGCTGCTCGTCGACGGTTCCAGCTACCTGTACCGCGCCTATCACGCCCTTCCCGATCTCCGCAGCCCGGACGGCTACCCGACCGGCGCGATGCATGGCATGGTCAATATGCTGCGCCGCTTGCGCGCCGATTATCCGGCCGCGTACATCGCCTGCGTGTTCGACGCCAAGGGCAAGACCTTCCGCGACGATATGTACGCCGAGTACAAGGCCACCCGCGCCTCCATGCCTGAGGACCTGGCCAAGCAGATCGAGCCGATTCATGAGGCGGTGCGCCACATGGGCTGGCCGATCCTGATGGTGGAGGGCGTGGAGGCGGACGACGTGATCGGGACCCTGTCGGTGCAGGCGACCCAGCTCGGACTCAAGACGATCATCTCGACCGGCGACAAGGACCTGGCGCAGCTGGTCAACGAGAACGTCTACCTCATCAACACGATGACCAACGAGAAGCTCGATGAAGCGGGCGTGCTGGCCAAGTTCGGCGTGCCGCCCAATTTGATCATCGACTATCTCACGCTGATCGGCGACACGGTCGACAATATCCCGGGCGTGACCAAGTGCGGCCCCAAGACGGCACTCAAGTGGCTGACCGCGCACGGCAACCTGGATGCCGTCATCCAGAACGCGCACACCATCACCGGTGCCGTCGGCGAGAACCTGCGCGCCGCGCTGGAGTGGCTGCCGCAGGGCCGCCAGCTGATCACCGTGAAGTGCGACTGCGACCTGACCCCGCACGTGGTGTCGATCCACGAAACGCTGGTGGGCCAGCCGGAGAATCGCGAAGGCCTGCAGGACTTCTTCGCGCGCTATGGTTTCAAGACCCTGCTGCGCGAGTTGACCGCGCGTTCCCCGGCCGCGCTGCCGGGCGGTACTCCGCTCGATTCGCCTACCACCGCCGACTTGTTCGGCGGCGAGGCCGCAATCAAACGTGGCGAGTACGAGACCGTGACCACGATGGAGGCGCTGGATCGCTGGCTGGCTGCCATCGACAGCGCCGCGCTGACCTCCGTCGACACCGAGACCACCTGCCTGGATCCGATGTCCGCGGAGCTGGTCGGCATTTCGCTGGCCGTGGAACCGGGCAAGGGCGCCTACATCCCGGTCGCGCACCGCTACGAAGGCGTGCCCCAGCAGCTGCCGCGCGAGCTGGTGCTGGAAAAGATGAAGCCCTGGCTGGAAAACCCGGCCAAGCCCAAGGTCGGCCAGAACCTTAAGTACGACGCGCACGTCCTCGCCAACCATGGCGTGACCCTGCGCGGCATCCAGCATGACACGCTGCTGGAGTCCTACGTGTTCGAGTCCCACAAGCCGCACGACATGGATTCGCTGGCCATGCGCCACCTGAATTACCAGACCATCCCCTATGTGGACGTGTGCGGCAAGGGCGCCAACGAGATTTGCTTCGACCTGGTGGCCTTGGACCGCGCGACCGAGTATGCGGGGGAGGACTCGGACATCACCCTGCGCCTGCACCAGTCGATGATCAAGCACGTGGAAGGTGACGAAAAACTGAACCACATCTACCGCGCCATCGAGCTGCCGACTGCCGAGGTGCTGCAGAAAATCGAGCGCAACGGGGTGCTGATCAACGCGGAATTCCTGGGCGGCCTGTCGCAGGAATTCGGCGCGCGCATCGTGGAGCTGGAGCAGCAGGCGTACGGGCTGGCGGAAGGTCCGTTCAATCTCGGTTCGCCCAAGCAGATCGGCGATATCTTCTTCAACAAGCTGAAGCTCCCGGTCATCAAGAAGACGCCGACCGGCGCGCCGTCCACGGACGAAGAGGTGCTGCAAAAGCTGGCCGAGGACTTCCCGCTGCCGAAGCTGATCCTCGAACACCGCGCGCTGTCCAAGCTGAAGTCGACCTACACCGACAAGCTGCCCAAGCAGGTCAATCCGCGTACGGGCCGCGTGCACACCAACTACGCGCAGGCGGTGGCCGTGACGGGGCGCCTCGCGTCCAACGATCCGAACCTGCAGAACATTCCAATCCGCGAGGCGGAAGGGCGGCGCATCCGCGAAGCTTTTATCGCGCCGCCGGGGCACGTGCTCATGTCGGCTGACTACTCGCAGATCGAGCTGCGCATCATGGCGCATATCGCGGGCGACGAGGCCATGCTGCGCGCGTTCGGCGCCGGGGAAGACATTCACGCGGCCACCGCATCCGAGGTGTTTGGCGTGCCGCTGGCCGAAGTGCAGAGCGAGCAGCGGCGCTACGCAAAGGTCATCAACTTTGGCCTGATCTACGGCATGAGCGCATTCGGCCTGGCTTCGCGCCTGGGCATCGAACGTGCGGCGGCCACCAGCTACATCGACAAATACTTCGCCCGCTTCGCAGGCGTGAAGCGCTACATGGACGAGACCCGCCTGCAGGCCAAGGCGCGCGGCTATGTGGAGACAGTGTTCGGACGCCGCCTGTGGCTCCCGGAGATCAACTCACCCAACGGCCCGCGCCGCGCCGGCGCCGAACGCGCGGCGATTAACGCGCCGATGCAGGGTACGGCGGCGGACCTGATCAAGCTGTCGATGATCGCGGTGCAGGACTGGCTGGAACGCGACCAGCTGAAGACCAAGATGATCATGCAGGTGCACGATGAACTGGTGCTGGAAGTGCCGGAAGCGGAGATCGAACTGGTGAAAACCAGGCTGCCGGAGCTGATGGCCGGCGTCGCCAAGCTGGATGTGCCGCTGCTGGCGGAAGTCGGGATCGGCGAGAACTGGGACGAGGCGCACTAAGCGCCACCGCTGGGCGCTGTGAGGGCGGCCGCGTGCAAGCGCCGCCCGTTTCTTTGCTTTTTTCGGGACCGGACGCGCTGTAACGCGCGGCACTTCAATCCTCCGCCGCAGTGCGGGTGTACCTGCCGCGCATGATCGGCGTCCAGCTGGCGCCAGCGTCGAACGAGGTATCGAGCGCCAGGGTGTAGGCGTCCGCGCCGAGAGGTGCCCAAACGTGGCGCGACATCCCGCGCGGCGAGCGGCGCACGAACAGCAGCTGTGCGCCTTCCGCACTGCCCAGCGCGGCCTGCTCCGGCACGAAGCCCAGGCTGTCGAACCAGTGCAGTGCCAGACCGCCGTTCGCCTGAGGCGTGAACAGCGCGTGCGCCTGCAGCCATGGCGCGCCATCGCGCACGGCGCGGTACTCATGGATCACTGCCTTGCCGCCCAGGTCCGCGCGCCATACCGCCTGCGCGTGGGCGGGACCGCCCGGCCCCCATTTGCTGGGCATGATCTCTTCCTCACCTTCCCATGTGCCGAGAAAGGGACCGAGCGGAGCGAGTGCATCCATGTTGTGGTTCTCCTGATGGATTACGGGACCAAAGTTCGCTGCTAAGATAGCGCACTTCGTTCATTCTTTCAGGAGGACACCCGCATGGAAGACCTGGTTCAAGACGGCAGCAGCCTGCTGCCACCGACCGCACTGTCCGATGGCGTCGACCGCCGCGACTTCCTGAAGGTAGCCCTCGGCACCGGCTTTGCCGCAGCCACGCTGCCCGTGATGGCGCAGCACGTGCTCAAGACGGACAGCAAGGGCCTCACCGAAGGCACCATCCAGATCAAGGTGGGCGCGCAGACCGTGCCGGTGTATCGCGCGCAGCCCGAGGGGAAGAGCAACCTGCCCGTGATCCTGGTGGTCTCCGAGATCTTCGGCGTGCATGAACACATCGCCGACGTCGCGCGCCGCTTCGCCAAGCAGGGCTATTTGGCGCTGGCGCCCGAGCTGTTCGTGCGGCAGGGCGATGCGGGCAAGGAGCCGGACATGGCCTCCCTCATCAAGAACATCATCTCGAAGACGCCTGACGCGCAGGTCATGGGCGACCTCGATGCCACCGTCGCCTGGGCCAAGGCCAATGGCGGCGACGTCACCCGGCTCGGTATCACGGGCTTCTGCTGGGGTGGGCGGATCACGTGGTTGTACAGCGCGCACAACCCGCAGGTGAAGGCGGGCGTCGCGTGGTACGGGCGGCTGGTGGGCGAGAAGAACAGCATCAACCCATCGCATCCGATCGACATCGCGCCCACGCTCAAGGTGCCGGTGCTTGGTCTATACGGCGGCAAGGACAGCGGCATTCCGCAGGAGAGCATCAACCAGATGAAGGCGGCGCTGGCCAAGGCCGGGAACACTTCCGAGTTCGTGGTCTACCCCGATGCGGGCCACGCCTTCCACGCCGACTACCGCCCGAGTTATGTCGAGAAGGATGCGAAGGACGGCTGGACGCGCGCCCTGGCCTGGTTCAAGGCACACGGCGTGGCCTGAGGTGCATGGCGCGGGCCGGAGCGCTACAATAGCCGGCTGCGCGCCTGCGCACCCACACGAGGTTTAGAAAATCGACTCCACCCTGATCAGCATTTTGCTGGCGACCACGATCGCCGGCGTCGCCAGCATCACCGCCGCGGCGGTGTTCTCGTTCGCGCTGCTGTCGAAGATGGTGGAACGCATGGTGAGCCTCTCGGTCGGCATCATGCTGGCCACCTCGCTGCTGCATGCGCTGCCGGAGGCGTTCGAGTCGAATGCCGATCCGCGTTCGCTGTTCGCGACCCTGCTGATTGGCCTGCTCGCCTTCTTCATGCTGGAGAAGCTGGCCATCCTGCGGCACTCGCATCATCACGAAGGGGACGGCCACCACCATGCGCACGGACATGACGCGCGCGAGGCGGGGAAGAGCGGGTGGATGATCCTGGTCGGCGACGGCATGCACAACTTCACGGACGGCATCCTGATCGCCGCGGCGTTCCTGGCCAATCCGCAGCTGGGCATCGTCACGGGCCTCGCAATTGTCGCGCACGAGATCCCGCAGGAGATTGGCGACTTCATCGTGCTGCTGAATGCCGGCTTTTCGCGGATGCGGGCCTACGTCTACAACCTTCTGTGCAGCCTGATGGCGATCATCGGGGGCCTGCTCGGCTACTTCACGCTGGACAAGGCGAGCGGGCTGATTCCGTATGTGCTGGTGTTCGCATCCTCGGGCTTCATCTACATCGCCGTGAGCGACCTGATGCCCCAGATGCAGCGCCGCGCCACGGTGCGCGAATCGATCCCCCAAGTGTTGTTAATCGCCCTCGGCGTGGTGCTCGTCCTCTTCCTCACTGCGCACCACTAGCCCTTGCGCTACCTCAACCCCGGGGTCAGGCCTGTCTCTCATAGAGGGTGCCTGACTCCGGTTAGTTATCCACAGATTATCCACAGATTTCTCGCTCTGCGCTGTTGCGTCCAGACAAGCGGGGGCCTGACCCCAAGGAGATGGAAAGAGGCCTGACCCCGGTTGAGGGGGCGCAAAAAGGGGCGGGTTAGCGGGCGACGGGGCGGGACGGGTCGGCGGACCACTCGCTCCAGGAGCCGGGGTAGAGGGCGGCGCCGGGGAGGCCGGCGACTTCCAGTGCGAGCAGGTTGTGGCAGGCGGTGACGCCGGAGCCGCATTGCATCACGGCTTTCGACGGATCGGCGACCACTGCGGTCAGTTCGGCGCGCAGCTGCGCCGGGTCCTTGAATTTGCCGTCGGGCTGGAGGTTGTCCTTGAAGAAGCGGTTCACGGCGCCGGGAATGTGCCCGCCCACCGGATCGATCGTCTCGTTCTCGCCGCGGAAGCGGTCGGGCGCGCGGGCGTCGACCACGGTGAACTCCCCGGACTCCAGGTTGGCCAGTACCGCCGCCATATCGACTGTCTCTACCAGCGAAGGTTTGGCTTCGATGGAACCCGGCGCCCGCGAGGGCACCGCCGCATCCATCGGCAGGCCCGCGGACTGCCATGCCGCCATGCCGCCATCAAGCACCGCGACCGCCGGGTGGCCGATCCAGCGCAGCATCCACCACAAGCGCGCAGCGTACATGCCGCCGTGCGCGTCGTAGGCCACCACTTGGGTATCGTCATTGACGCCGAGGCGGCGCAGCACCTCCACGAATTCAGCACGCGCGGGCAGTGGGTGCCGCCCGCGGAAGGCGCCGTCGACACCGCGCTTCTCGCCCGAGAGCTCGGTCTCCAGGTTCACGAACTGCGCCCCCTTGATGTGCCCGATCGCATAGCCCTCGCGCCCCGCATCCAGGTTGACCAGGTCATGCCGGCAATCGATCACCACCCAGCGCGGGTCCTCGATGTGCTCCGCCAGCTCGGCGGCCGAAATCAGTGTCGTGTACATGGTCGCTCCTCAGGTTTCGCTCGCAATGGGATCGGTGTCGGCGATGGCCTTGCCGCGCGCCGTGGTGCGCGTATTGTAGAACGTCGCGGCGATGCCCGAACACAGGATGATCCCCATCCCCAGCCACACGTGCCAGTCGAACAGGTCACCCCAGAACACGGCGCCCAGCACCGATGAGAAAATGATCCCGCTGTACTGCAGGTTCGCCACCACCAGCGTCTTGCCGACCCGGTAGGCGCGCGTCATCGCCATCTGCGCCAGCGTGGCCGAGACGCCCAGCACCAGGATCAGCGCCGCACCCTTGACATCGAACGCGTGGAAGGCGGGAGCAGGGGAGCCGGCCGATTCCAGCAGCACGCCCGCCAGCCCGGCCACGAAATTCGAAATCGAAAAATAGAAGACGACCCGGTACTCAGGCTCCCCCATGAGCCCCAGCTTGCGCACCTGCAGGTACGCGAGCGCGGACAGCATGCCGGACGAAAGCCCCATCAGCGCCCCCGCCCATTGCTGCGCCTCGAACGCGGGCCGCAGCACCAGCGTCACGCCGACAAAGCTGGCGACGATCGCCGTCACCAGTGGCCACTCCACATGCTTGCGCGCCTGCCACCAGCCCGCGCAGAACAGGTACACGGCGATCCAGATCGGCGACATGTAGTTGAGCGTGACGGCCGTCGCCAGCGGCAGCCGCGCGATCGCGACGAACCACAGCCACAGCGACACCACGCCCACGAACCCGCGCCACAGGTGATCCTTGATCAGCAGGGTGCGGAACGACCCGCCCCGCAGCCGCACCGTAAAGAACAGCATGACGGTGCCGATCAGCCCCCGGTACATCACGATTTCGGCGGTCGACCAATGTAAAGAAGCCACCTTCACGCATGCGCCCATGAGCGCAAACAGGAAGGTGGCCACCAGCATCCAGGCGGATGCCATCAGAACCTCGCAGCAGACGAATCGATCAAACCGAACCCACCTCGATATGGCTGCGGTACCACTCGTGGAAGTGCTGCATCCCGTCTTCCATCGGCGACTGGTAAGGGCCGCCGTCGTTCTCACCGCGCGCGAGCAGGGCCTGGCGGCCAGCGTCCATGCGCAGGGCGATCTCGTCGTCCTCCTTCACGGTCTCCATGTAGGCCGCGCGTTCCGCGTCGATGAAATCACGCTCGAACAGCACGATCTCCTCGGGGTAGTAGAACTCGATGACGTTCTTCGTCTTCTGCGGCCCTTCCGGGATCAGCGTGGACACCACCAGCACGTGCGGGTACCACTCCACCATGATGTTCGGGTAGAGCGTCAGCCAGATCGCGCCCTTGTCCGGCGCGACGCCGTTATTGAACTTGAGGACCTGCTCCTGCCAGCGCTTGTAGATCTTCGAGCCCGGCTTGACCAGCTCGCGGTTCACGCCCACGGTCTGCACCGAGTAATCCTGGCCGAATTCCCAGCGCAGGTTGTCGCAGTTGACGAAGCCCCCGAGGCCCGGGTGGAACGGCTCGACGTGGTAGTCCTCCAGGTAGACCTCGATGAAGGTCTTCCAGTTGTAGTTGCACTCCATGACTTCGACGTGGTCGAACATATAGCCCGAAAAATCGAGGTCGGTGGCCACGGACAGCTGCTTCAGGCGCGCGTTGACATCGTAGCCATTCTGCTCGAACAGCATGCCGTTCCAGCTTTGCAGCTGGGTCTTGGGCAGGTTGAGGCAGGGCGTGTCCGGAAAATGCGGCGCGCCGATCAGCTCACCCTTCAGGTCATAGGTCCAGCGATGCAGCGGGCAGACGATGTTGTCCGCATGGCCGCGGCCATTGAACATCAATGCCTGGCGATGGCGGCACACATTGGACAGGATCTCGACGCCGTTCGCATTCCGCACCAGCATGCGGCCTTCGTTCTCCCCAAGCATGGTGGCGTAGTCGCCCACCTCCGGAACCATAAGCTCATGGCCCACGTAGCGCGGGCCGTTCTTGAAGAGCAGTTGCAGTTCGCGCTGGAGCAGCGCGGCGTCAAAATAGACGTCTACCGGAAGCTGTGCGCGCGAACGCGCGAGCTTTGCGTGGGTAGCCAGATCGGACATCCCAACCCCCCTTTAAAAAGTCTTCAACCCAAAGAAGAGAAAGAATCCAGAGACCAGTATTGGTTGCGAATACGGTTTGTTTGGACAGAACCGGAGATTATAGCGCCAAATGGGGGTTCCGTCCCGCGATTCAACGGCAGAAAGGTGAAATTTCCTTTGCCAGCTTGGCATGATTTTTCGAGGGAAGGCGCCGGATACGCTAAAATTCACCCTTTGCGAATCAGGTTTAAGCGGGGATCACAGGTGGCGACGCCGGAATCGTTCGAACAGGCCATGGCCGAACTGGCCCAACTGGTCACCCAGATGGAATCGGGGCAGCTGCCGCTGGAAGCGTCGGTGGCGGCATACGCACGCGGCTCGGAGCTGGTGAAGTACTGCGCGGCGCAGCTGGAAAAGGTCGAGCAGCAGGTCAAGGTGCTGGAAGGTGACATGCTCAAGCCGTTCAACGACGGCGGCGAGGACGCTGAATGAGCGGTGCACGAGAAGGTCAATTCGCCGACTGGATGAAGACCGTGCAGCACAAGGTGGAGCATGAGCTCTCCGCCTTCCTGCCGCCGGCCGGTGAGGAGCCGCGCAAGCTGCACGAGGCGATGCGCTACACGGCCCTGGGCGGCGGCAAGCGGGTACGCCCGTTGCTGGTCTACGCCGCGGGCGCGCTGTTCGGCGCGGACGAGCGGGCCCTGGCCCATGCCGCCTGCGCCGTCGAGATGATCCACGTGTACTCGCTGGTTCACGATGACATGCCCTGCATGGACGACGACGCGCTTCGGCGCGGCAAGCCGACCGTCCACGTGCAATACGACGAGGCGACCGCGCTGCTGGTCGGCGACGCGCTGCAGGCGCAGGCCTTCGACGTGCTGGCCAATGCGCACACGGTGCCGCATGATCGCCTGGTGTGGATGTTGAAGGTGCTGGCCCATGCGGCCGGTGCGGCTGGGATGTGCGGCGGCCAGGCCATCGACCTCGATAGCGTCGGCCTGCAGCTCACGCTGGAGCAGCTGGAGCGCATGCACCAGCTGAAAACCGGTGCGCTGCTGCGCGCATCGGTGGTCCTGGGGGCGCTGGCCGGGGCGGAAGTGAACGAGGAACAGATGCAGGCGCTGAACGCCTATGCCCGCGCCATCGGCCTGGCGTTCCAGGTGGTGGACGACGTGCTGGATGCCACCGCCGATTCGGCCACCCTCGGCAAGACCGCGGGCAAGGACGCGGCGGCCAACAAGCCGACCTACGTGTCCATCCTCGGGCTGGAAGAATCGAAGGCGCTGGCGCAGACCCTGCGCGATGAAGCCCACGCCGCGCTGGCACCCTTCGGCGACAATGCCCGCCACCTGCGCGATCTGGCGGACCTGATCGTGCAACGCAACGCATAAGTCGCAACGTACAAGCGGAAAAGAGTACATAGAACATGAGTCTCCTGAACACCATCAACGATCCGGCGGACCTGCGCAAACTGCAGCGCAGCCAACTGACTCCGCTCGCCGACGAGCTGCGTGCCTACCTGCTCGATTCCGTGTCCAAGACCGGCGGCCACCTGTCGTCGAATCTCGGCACGGTGGAGCTGACCATCGCGCTGCACTACGTGTTCAACACGCCGCACGACCGCATCGTGTGGGACGTGGGCCACCAGACCTACTCTCACAAGATCCTCACCGGCCGCCGCGACCAGATGCCGGGCCTGCGTCAGCTGAATGGCATCTCGGGCTTCCCGCGCCGGGTGGAATCGGAGTACGACACCTTCGGGACGGCGCACTCGTCGACGTCCATCTCGGCGGCGCTGGGCATGGCACTCGGCGCCAAGATCAAGGGCGAGCAGCGCCACGCGATCGCGGTGATCGGCGATGGCTCCATGACGGCCGGTATGGCCTTCGAGGCGCTGAACAACGCCGGCGTGGAAGACGACCTGCCGCTGCTGGTGGTCCTGAACGACAACGACATGTCGATCTCGCCGCCGGTCGGTGCCCTGAACCGCTACCTGGCGCGCCTGATGTCCGGTCAGTTCTACGCCGCGGCGCGCAACGTCGGCCGCACCGTGCTGCCTGGCCCTGTGCTGGAGCTGGCGCGCAAGCTGGAAGAACATGCGAAGGGCATGGTGGTCCCGGCCACGATGTTCGAGGAATTCGGCTTCAACTACATCGGCCCGATCGACGGGCACGATCTCGATTCGCTGATCCCGACGCTGGAAAACATCCGCAAGCTGAAAGGCCCGCAGTTCCTGCACGTGGTGACCAAGAAGGGCCAAGGCTACAAGCTGGCCGAGGCCGACCCGATTTTGTACCACGGCCCGGGCAAGTTCAATCCGACCGAAGGCATCAAGCCTGCCAAGTCAACCAAGGTGACCTACACGGAAGTCTTCGGCAACTGGCTGTGCGACATGGCCGCCGCGGACAAGCGCCTGGTCGGCATCACGCCCGCCATGCGCGAAGGCTCGGGCATGGTGCGCTTTGAGCAGCTGTACAAGGACCGCTACTTCGACGTCGGCATCGCCGAACAGCACTCGGTCACTTTCGGCGCGGGCCTGGCCACGGAAGGCCTCAAGCCGGTGGTTGCGATCTACTCGACCTTCCTGCAGCGTGCCTACGACCAGCTGATTCATGACGTGGCCCTGCAAAACCTGGACGTGACCTTTGCGCTGGACCGCGCAGGCCTGGTCGGTGCCGATGGCGCGACCCACGCGGGCAACTACGACATGGCCTACCTGCGCTGCATCCCCAACATGGTGGTGATGGCGCCGTCGGACGAAAACGAGTGCCGCAAGATGCTGAGCACGGGCTTCCACTTCAACGGCCCGGCGGCGATCCGCTATCCGCGTGGCGCGGGTGTCGGTGCGGCCATCGAGCCGGCGCTGGAGACTCTGGACATCGGCAAGGGCCTGGTGCGCCGCACCGGCAAGTCGATCGCCATCATGGCCTTTGGTTCGATGGTCGCGCCGTCGCTGGGCGCGGCCGAGACGCTGAATGCCACCGTGGCCGACATGCGCTTCGTGAAGCCGCTGGACGTGGCCCTGGTGCGCCAGCTGGCGGCGGACCACGACTACCTGGTGACGGTGGAAGAGGGCTGCATCATGGGCGGCGCCGGGTCGGCGGTGGCGGAAGCGCTGGCCGAAGCGGGCATCGTCAAGCCGATCCTGCATCTGGGCCTGCCGGACAAGTTCATCGACCACGGCGACCCGGGTGTGCTGCTGGCCAGTGTGGGCCTGGACGCAACGGGTATCGCGAAATCGATCCGCGACCGTTTCGGCGCATCCCTCCCGCGCCTCGTCGTCAACAATACCTCGGCCGCGTAAGCCTCAGGCCCGCGCTCCCGGCACGTGCAGGGAGCGCGCCAGCAGCAGGCCGGCGAGGTAGCCGCCCACCAGGCCACCGATGTGGGCTGCGTTGTCCGTGTGCGGGTAGACGAAGCCCGCGAAGATGTTGAAGAGGATGAAGCCCGTGGCCGAGCCGCGCAGGTCCTTGACCACGGTGGCGGGCACGCCGCTGTGCGGGTTGCGGAGGAAGGCGAGCAGGCCGCCCATCAGCCCGAAGATCGCGCCCGATGCGCCCACGCTGTTGCCCACGCCGTGCGTCCACCACAGGCTCGCGAAGCTGCCGCAGACACCCGCCAGCAGATACAGCGCGATGAAGCGCGAGCTGCCGAACAGCCGTTCCACCAAGCCTCCGATCTGCACCAGCGCCACCATGTTGAAGAGGATGTGCAGCGCGCCGCCATGCAGGAACATGGAGCTGACCAGCCGCCACCACTGGCCGTGCGCCGTCAGCAGGCCAAAGTTCGAGCCCCACTTCACCAGCGCGAGCGCGGTGGTGGACGGGTTCTTGTAGACCCCAGCGAGCCACATCAAGCCGAAGATCGCCACATTGACCGCGAGGATGGTCCACATCACCGGCGAGCCCGGGCTCCAGTGCTGGATGCGGTCATAGAACACCTCGCGCTCCGTCTGGCGCACCGCATAGTCCTTGGTCTGCTGCATCGGCAGCAGCTCCATGATGCGCCGCGAATCATTGGGGCTGGACACCGTAAAGCCCACGGTGCGCAGCTTGTTCCCATCCCGGCAGTCGAAGATGATTTCGTCCCGGTCGCTCCACGCGTTCCACACGTTCTGCTGCTCGATACGCTCCGCATGTTGGCGCGCGAAGCGGAAGGAGCGGTGCACCTTGCCACTGAGGGTCACCGCATCCGGCCCCACCTCCAGTACTCCATCATCGAAAAAGCCGAAGTCGTTCTTTGGCCGGTTCGGCGTGTTCATGTAGAAGCGGACGGTGAAGCGTTCTGCCATGCTGGTCATCCGCTCAGGTACGCTTGCGTTCGTGATTCCACAGCACGTCGCCGTCGCGCCCCGCAAAGCGGTTCAACACGCGCGACAGCACGAACATCAGGTCGGACAGGCGGTTCACGTATTGGCGCGGCTGCTCGTTGATGGTCTCTTCGCTGCCCAGCGCCACGATGGCGCGTTCGGCGCGGCGGCACACGGTGCGGCACACGTGCGCCAGCGAGGCGGCGCGCGAGCCGGCGGGGAGGATGAAGTCCCTCAGCGGCGGCAGGTCGGCGTTGTACTTCTCGAGCAGGTCATCGAGCCGTTCCACGTGTTCGTCCTTGATCAGCTGATAGCCTGGAATGCACAGTTCTCCGCCCAGGTCGAACAGGTCATGCTGGATGGCGCTCAACTCATCGAGCAGGCCATCCGGCAGCGGTTCGCATTGCAGCAGGCCGACGAAGGAATTGAGCTCGTCCACATCGCCAAGCGCCTGGATGCGCAGGCTGTCCTTGGTGGTGCGGCTGCCGTCGCCCAGGCCGGTGGTGCCGTTGTCACCCGTGCGCGTCGCAATCTTGGAGAGCCGGTTGCCCATGTTCTTGCCTTGGTAGCTGAAAGAATGGCGAGCATATTACAAAATGTAGGCGCCCGCCATGCCGGGCCACCCCCCAGCGGCGTTCAGGTGGCGGCTGGCCTGGCCTGGGACGAGCGCGCGCGGGCGCGCAGCGGGCCCTTGCGCCGGCCATTCAGCACCGCACCGACCCAGGTGCCCCGGACCATCCAGGCGTAGGTGGCGAGCATGACGGCGAAGGCGCCGGCCACGATGCTGGCCAGCTTGAGCGCCCATGGCCACCCCTGTTGCGATACAAGGCCCTGCAGCAGCACCACCAAGGGCAGGTGCACGAGGTAGATCCAGTAGGAGGCATCGGCCAGGTACTGGCGCAGCGGATGCGGACGGTCGAAGAAGCGCAAGCCCAGGCCGGTCAGGGCGAACGCCCAGCTCCAGGCGCCGATGCCGTAGCAGACGGCGTAGGCCAGCGTGGCTGATCCTGGCGTTGCCGGGAGCAGCCGCGGCGCCAGGCCGGCCATCCCCAGGCAGGCGCCGGTCAGGGCCAGCGCGACACCCAGATGCCAGGCCCAGTGCCGGCGCCACCGGTCGACCGCGCCGCCCTGGCGCTGGGCCAGCCAGCCGAACAGGAAGGCGCCCCCGTATGCCACCCAGGGCGCGGGCGCGGGAAGGAAGCCGTGGTCGGGCGTCGGGATGCCAAACCACATGATCCACCCCGGTTCCGCGTACAGCGCGCCAGCCAGCGGCAACCCCAGCACGAGCGGACCCCAGGGCTGCAGCAAGAAGCTGGTCACCCGGCCGGCCACCGTGCCCAACCACCCACCCGTGCGCAGGTCGAGCGCCTGCAGCAGGGGACGGGCGAGCGCCAGACCGGCATACAGCAGGGCCAGCAGATACAGGAACCACAGATGGGTGAGCGGGAAGGTCCGCAAGCCGAATCCCTGCTCCGGCGGCTTGCCCGCTGGCATGGCGCCGCCGTTGGCAATGACGGCGGCGATGATGATGGCGACAGTGAAGGCCGCGAACACCAGCGGCCAGCCGGCCACCAATGGCAGCCCGATCCGCAGCGCCCGGTCGCGGAAGAAGGCGCGCGCCCCCAGCTTGTGCAGGCTGATGCGGGCCACATACCCAGCCAGCAGGAAAAAGGTGAGCATGCGCAGCATATGGATGACGTAGAAGAGTACGGTGGCGCCGGTGCTGCTGGCGCTGTCATCCACGAGCCAGACGCGTTCCGGGAAAAACGACATGGTGGCGTGGAGCACCACGCCCAGCACGAGGGCGAAAGCGCGGACGGCGTCCAGGCCGGGCAGGCGAGCCGAGCCCGCTGCCAAGGACTGCTTGTCAGTTGTCATGGAGATCTCCAGGGTTAGAGGAAGTCGGTCTTGCGGGCGTGGCGCCAGGTGACCAGCGCCAGGCTGGCCGCGATCACCAGCGCATAGGTGCCGAGGAAGGCGAATACGGCCGGGCTCCAGACGGGATGCGGCGCATGGAGGGTGGGCCCGATGGCGGACATGTTGGCCGCGCCGAACAGCACGCCGTGAAACGCGAGGTTGCACACGGCCATGGTGGCGATGGTCGTCTCCATCGATTCGGTCAGCAGGGCGGCGCTGAGGATGAGTACGGCATTCATGGCCAGCGCGCCGAACAGGATCAGCACCAGCGGGATCAGGCCGTCGGGCAGGTTGTCCTGCCAGGCGAACAGGGCGCAGGTGGCCAGCAGCAGGACCCCCCACGGCACAAAGTACGCCAGCAGGTTGAACGCCAGCTTCGAGCGAAGATAGTCGGCGGCCGAAATCGGCAGGCTCATGGTGAAGGCGATAGTCTGATCCTTGCGTTCGCTGACCACCGTGGCGGTGGCCGGGTGCACGCCCAGCGTGACCAGCACAGTAATGAGCAGCACGGTGCCGGCGTAGAAGGCGGCCTGGTTTTGCAGGCCCAGCAGGATCACGGCGGCGGCGCCGGCGATGGCATAGGCCATGACCGGCACGCCGACCAGGTGCCAGTCCTTGCGCAGCAGGTGGAGCAGGGGGTGGACGCTCATGCGGTGGTCTCCTCGCGGCGGTGCATCACGGTGCTGACGAAAATCTCTTCCAGGCTCATGGTCTCGACTGCGTGGATGCGCGCGCCCGCCGCCTGCAGGGCCGCGGTAAGCTCGGCGCCGAAGTCGCTGCTGGTGAGCACCTGGGCCCGGCCGTGGCCCTGCAGTGCGACGACCGATGGCAAGCGCGGCAGCGTGACGCCGGCCGGCACCTCGAGCCGCAGGCGGCGCCAGCGGTCCAGGCAGGATTCCTTGTCATCGGTCTCCAGCAGCCGGCCCCGGTCGATGATGGTGACCGCGTCGGCAATCTGCTCGACCTCGTGCGTGTTGTGGGACGAGAACAGCACGCTGCGCTCCTCGTCACCCATCACCTCCATGAGCGTGGCCAGCACTTCGTGGCGGGCGACCGGGTCAAGGGCGCTGGTCGGCTCGTCCAGCACCAGCAGGCGCGGGTGGCGGGCGAGCACCAGCAGCAGCGCCGCCTTGACCCGCTGGCCGTGCGACATGCCCTTGATCTGCTGCGCCGGACGCAGGTCGAAGCGGCGCAGCAGGCGCTCGGCATAAGCCTGGTCCCAGCGCGGGTAAAAGGACGCGACGAAGCCCATGTGCCATTGCAGGGTGGCGCGGCCGTACAGGCGCAGGTCCTCGGACACGAACCCGATCTCCTGCCGCGCCAGGGCGCCGCCGGCCGGGATCTCGTGGCCCAGCACGCAGACGTCGCCAGCATCAGCCAGTACCAGTCCCATCAGGATACGGAGGGTGGTGGATTTGCCAGCGCCGTTCGCCCCGAGGAAGCCCATGATGCTGCCCTGGCGCACCGACAGGTCCATCCCGTCCAGCGTGAAATGGGGATAGCGTTTGCATACGCCGCGCATCCGTACGGCCAGGGTCTGGTCCATCACTCCTCCTTCATCTCGTCGATGGCACGGCGCAGCCGGACCACAATCTCATCGGCGGCCAGGCCGAGCAACGCGCCGCTGCGCACCGCATGGCGCAGCGCGGCCTCGAATTCCTGTTCCCGCTGCGGCCCGCCGAGGTTGGGGACCGCCGCGACCATCGAACCACGGCCCTGCACGGTGACGATCACGCCATCGCGTTCCAGTTCCTGGTAGGCGCGCTTGATGGTGATGACACTGACGCACAGGTCCGCCGCCAGTTGGCGGATGGACGGGATGTCCTGGCCCGCCGTCCAGTCCCCCACCGCCACCTTGTGACGGATCTGCTCGATGATCTGCAGGTACATCGGGCGGCCGTCGGTTTGGGAGATCGTGATGCCACTGTGCATGTCCATATACACAGTATATCCACTTTTCCGCCGGGTGCAAGCAGAAAAGACGCTCAGGCGGCACGGCCCGTCACCGGCCCCATGTTCCCCGCGACCGGGGTCAGGCACCGGCCCCCAGCCGCCCAACCCCATCGCTCTCGGCGCTTGACGGAAATCAAAAAGGAGCCTGACCCCGGTATTGGATGGCGCGACTTTGGCGCAGTTTGCGCTACCGGGGTCTGGCGCCGGGTGCTGCGGGTCGGGCATGCCACCGTGGATGGTTGAGGGAAATCAAAACGGGGCCTGACCCCGGTGGCGAATTTTGATACTTTGGTTGGGACCGGGAAAAAGCCGAAGCGGGTGCGTGATGGGCCTGTGCCTGCCCGCGCCAGATGCTGACTGCTCGCCAAAACGCTTACAATGGCCGGATGCCGTCCGACCTGCCCCTCGCTGAACGCCGCCATTCCGTCGCGGCCGCGCTGCGTGCCCGCCTGCCCGAGCGCGTTGTCCTGTCCGATCCCGAAGATACCCGTCCGTACGAGTGCGATGGCCTGGCCGCGTACCGCCAGTTACCGATGATCGTGACGCTGCCGGAAAACGAGGAGCAGGTCGTCACCATCCTTAACGTGTGCCGGGAACTGGGCGTGCGCATCGTGCCGCGCGGTGCGGGCACCGGCCTGTCAGGCGGGGCGATGCCGATCAGCGATGGCGTGGTGGTGTCCACCGCGCGCCTGAACCGCATCGTGCGCATGGATCCTTACGCCCGCGTGGCCGTGGTGCAGCCGGGCGTGCGCAACCTCGCGATTTCGGAGGCGGCGGCGCCGCACGGGCTGTACTACGCGCCCGATCCGTCCTCGCAGATCGCCTGCACCATCGGCGGGAACGTGGCCGAGAACTCGGGCGGAGTCCATTGCCTCAAGTACGGGCTCACGGTGCACAACGTGCTGCGGGTGCGCGTAGCGACCATCGAGGGCGATGTGGTGGAGCTGGGCGGCGAGGCGCTGGATGCGCCGGGGCTGGATCTGCTGTCGGTCTTCATCGGCTCGGAGGGCATGCTGGGCATCGTCACCGAAGTCACCGTCAAGCTGGTGCCCAAGCCCGCGCAGGCGCGCGTGATCATGGCATCGTTCGACGATGTGGTGACCGGTGCGAATGCGGTGGCCAGCGTGATCGCGGCCGGCATCATCCCGGCGGGGCTGGAGATGATGGACCGGACCTCGTCGCGCATGGTGGAACCGTTTGTCCACGCAGGCTATGACACCGATGCCGCGGCCATCTTGCTGTGCGAGGCCGATGGCACCGAGCTGGAAGTGGAAGAAGAAATCGGCCGCATGTCGGCGGTGCTGGAAGACGCGGGCGCCTCGGCCATCGCGGTGTCGCGCAGCGAGGCGGAGCGGCTTAAGTTCTGGTCCGGCCGCAAGAACGCCTTCCCGGCGGCGGGCCGCATCTCGCCGGACTACTACTGCATGGACGGCACCATCCCGCGCAAGAACCTGGCGCAGGTGCTGCGCGGGATCGAGCGCATGGAGCAGGAGTTCGGGCTGCGTTGCGCCAACGTGTTCCATGCGGGAGACGGGAACCTGCATCCGCTGATCCTGTTCGATGCCAACAAGCCGGATGAATTCGAGCGCGCGGAGGCGTTTGGCGCGGCGATTTTGGCGCTGTGCGTTGAGGTGGGTGGCACCATCACGGGCGAGCATGGCGTGGGCATCGAGAAGATTGGCTCCATGTGCATCCAGTTCACGCGCGCGGAGCTGGATACCTTCTTTGCGGTGAAGCGCGCCTTCGACGTGTCCTTCCTGCTCAATCCGGACAAGGCGATTCCGACCCTGCACCGGTGTGCGGAGTTCGGACGCATGCACGTGTCCAAAGGCCAGTTGCCGTTCGCGGACCTGCCGCGGTTTTAAGGAGATGCAGGTGCAGGCGATTGAACAATTCCGGGATCAGATTCGTGCAGCCTTTGCTTTGCGCACGCCGTTGCGGATTCGCGGGGGCGGGACCAAGGACTGGTATGGGCAGGCTTTGATTGGCGAGGTGCTGGACACGCGTGCGTACAGCGGAATCGTGGATTATGAGCCGACGGAGCTGGTGATCACGGCGCGCTGCGGGACTCCGCTGGCGGAAATCGAGGCGGCGCTGGCGGAGCGCAACCAGTTCCTGGCGTTTGAGCCGCCACGGTTTGGGCCGGCGTCGACGATAGGCGGCGTGATCGCAAGTGGACTTTCGGGGCCGCGGCGCGCGAACAGTGGGGCGGTGCGCGATTTCGTCCTCGGAACCAGGATCATGGACTTGCAGGGCGAGGTACTGCGCTTTGGCGGGCAGGTGATGAAGAACGTGGCGGGATATGACGTGTCGCGGCTGATGGCGGGGTCGCTCGGGACGCTGGGGCTGATGCTGGAGCATTCCATCAAGGTGCTGCCGCGGCCATTGTGCGAGGCCACGCTGCGGATGGAGATGAGCGAGCAGGATGCCCTGCGGCGCCTGAACGAGTGGGGCGGGCAGCCCTTGCCGCTGTCGGGCAGCTGCTGGCTGGACGGAGAGCTCACGCTGCGCCTCTCCGGCGCGCAGGCCGCGGTGGATGCCGCCGTGCGCATGCTGGGCGGGCAGCGCGTCGATGATGCGGGCGCCTTCTGGGACAGCCTGCGCGACCAAACGCACGCATGGTTCGGCGTCGCATGTGTTGGCGATGGCGGCGCGGCCCCGAGCGATGCGCTGTGGCGCTTGTCGCTGCCGAGCACCGCGCCTGCGCTGGCGCTGGGAGGCGGGCAGTTGATCGAGTGGGGCGGGGCGCAGCGCTGGCTCAAGGCGGCCGCCGACAGCGGCACCGCGCAGCGCATCCGCTCCGCTGCCGCTGCGGCGGGCGGCCATGCGACTCTGTACCGTGGCGCGGACAAATCGGCTGGCGTCTTCCACCCGCTCGCCCCGGCGCTCGCGGCCATCAACTCCCGCATGAAGGACGCCTTCGACCCGTCCCACATCTTCAACCCCGGACGGATGTATTAAGCGGTAAAGCCAAACCATGCAAACGAATTTAGCCGACTTCATCAAGGGCACGCCGGACGGCGACGAAGCCGAGGCGATCCTGCGCGCTTGCGTGCACTGCGGCTTCTGCACCGCCACCTGTCCGACGTACCAGATCCTGGGCGACGAACTGGATGGCCCGCGTGGCCGCATCTACCTGATCAAGCAGGTGCTGGAAGGCGCCACGCCCACTCGCAAGACCCAGCTGCACCTGGACCGCTGCCTCACCTGCCGCAATTGCGAGACCACGTGCCCGTCCGGGGTGCGCTATGGCCGCCTGGCCGACATCGGCCGCCGCGTGGTGGAAGAGCGCGTGCCGCGCCCTCCGCTGGACCGCATCAAGCGCACCCTGCTCAAGGAAACGCTGCCTCGCAGGTGGATCTTCACGCCCGCCTTCAAAACCGGCCGTGCCGTAGCGCCCCTGCTGCCACCGACCTTGAGCAAGAAGCAACAACCCGCCGCCGACGCAGGCGCATGGCCGCGCCGCGAACACGCCCGCAAGATGCTGGTGCTGGACGGCTGCGTGCAGCCCGCAATGGCCCCCAACATCAACGCCGCCGCCGCCCGCGTGCTCGACGCGCTGGGCGTGCAGCTGCTGGTGGCGCCGAAGGCCGGCTGCTGCGGCGCGCTGCGCTACCACTTGAACGACCAGGCAGCAGGCCTGGATGACATGCGCCGCAACGTCGACGCGTGGTGGCCTTACGTTGACCCGGCCAGTGGCGGACCGCAAGTCGAGGCGATCCTGATGACCGCCTCCGGCTGCGGTGCCACCGTCAAGGAATACGGCCACCTGCTCGCTCACGACGAGCGCTACGCCGCCAAGGCCGCGCGCATTTCTCTGCTGACGAAAGACCTGTCCGAAGTGCTGCCGGAATTCGAAGCGCAAGTCGCGGAGCGCGCGCGCCATATGGTGGACGAGCGCGTGGCCTTCCACCCGCCCTGCACCCTGCAGCACGGCCAGCAAATCCGCGGCAAGGTCGAAAGCCTGCTGCGCGCCGCCGGTGTGGACGTCGTGCTGTGCCACGAGAGCCACATGTGCTGCGGCTCCGCGGGCACTTACTCGGTGCTGCATCCGGAACTTGCGGCCGAACTGCGGGACCGCAAGCTCGCTCACCTGGAAGCGACTGGCGCCCGCCAGATCGTCTCCGCCAACGTCGGCTGCCAGACTCACCTCCAATCCGGCACCCAGCTTCCAGTCACCCACTGGATCGAGCTGCTGGACCGGATGCTGGCCTGACCCCTCAGCGCGCGCCGAGCGTCAGCAGGAGCAGACGGCCCTTGGCGTTGGCGTCTTCGTTGACGGTGACGATGATGCGGCCCTGAGGGTCTTCGGTGACGGAGGTGACCTCGGCCAGCGTGGGCGTGCCGTTGAGGGACGAGTAGCCGGGCAGCAGGGACGAGATGTCGGTCCAGTGGTCACCGCCATCGGACGACCAGGCCAGGTAAGGCTTGGCGGCCGCCTTGTCGAAGCCGCCTACGACCAGTGTCGTGGGCTTGGCGGACAGCGACACGAACGAGCGGATGTACGGATAATTCTGCGTGCCGCTCAGCGGCTGCTGGATCACGAACTTGAAGGTCTTGCCACCATCGTCGCTGCGCAGCAGGCCACCCTCGACACCAGCGAACACGCGCTGCGAATTCGGCACCGGTTCAATGAACTGCACGTTGCGGTTTTCCAGCACCGGCAGTGCCAGGGGCACTTCCGCAGGCGACGCCAGTTTCACATCAGGGGTAAGTGGGTAGGCGCGCAGGAAGGCATCGTCCAGCGGGCATTCGCCGCCCACCAGAACCCTGTCTCCGACAACGCTGAATGCCGAGTGCGTGCAGATCATCGAGTCGAACTGCCCGAGCAGCACGCGCCAGCTCGTGCCCTGGTCGTCCGACACGAACACGTTGAGGCCCGCGCCCGCGTTGGTGAAAAGCCGGTTGCCGACCTGTTTCAGGTCCGTCATCCACAAGGTGGAGCAATAGCCGCCTGCGCAGGCTTGCAGGCCCTGATCGCGCGGCGTGAAGGCGGTGCTGCCCGCTTCGAGCACGCACAGCGAGTGCTCGGTTTTGGTGGCGCTGTTTTCGTCGGACCACTGCTGGAACAGCCAGACGCTCGACCCCAGCACCTTGAGGCGCGGCGCGCGGGTGGGCGTGAACTGCGTCGTGGTGCCCAGCGCGCAGCTGCCGAGGGCCACGTCGGTCCAGGTGGAACTGGCCTGCAGCGGCAGGGTGGTTTTCATCACCGAGGTGCCATCGAGCTGGGAATTGGACAGCGAAACATACGCTGTATTGCCACGGAAGGCGATGCTTTCGATGCCGCGCACCGAGCTCGCGAGGAGGTCGACGCGGGTCTGGACCGGCGCGCTGGGCGTCTCAGGAGTGCTGGTGGTCGAACCGCCGCCGCATGCGGTCAGCAGGGCGGCCAGGGCAGCCGCGCAGGCCGGCCCAAGGCGTGGGAACGTCATGAATACCTCGAGGGAAGCACCGCACTGCCTGCGGCCGGGCGCCCTTGTGGGGCGTGGCCATTTTAGAAAGGGCAGGGCTCCGAAGTCCTGAGGATCATTGTCGGGAGATTGTCGCGAAATGTCGCGGGCGGGCGCCGCGTGCTTACGCCGCGAGCAGCGCCTCGATATCCGCTGCGATGTCGGCGGGCGCTGTATTCGGTGCATAGCGCTTGAAGACGGTGCCGTCCGGCCGCACCAGGAACTTGGTGAAGTTCCACTTGATGGCCTGGGTGCCCAGCAGGCCTGGAGCTTCTTTCTTGAGGTGCTGCCAGAGCGGATGCGCGTTGTCGCCGTTGACGTCCGTTTTAGCGAACAGCGGAAAGGTCACGCCGTACTTGGACGCGCAGAAGGTGCGGATCTCGTCCGCGCTGCCCGGCTCCTGCTCCCCGAACTGGTTGCTCGGGAAGGCGAGGACGACGAAGCCGCGGTCCCGGTAGCGCCGGTACAGCTCCTCCAGCCCCTGGTACTGCGGCGTGAAGCCGCACTCGCTGGCCGTGTTCACGACCAGCGCCACCTTCCCGTGATACTGCTGCAGGTCGACCGGCGCGCCGTCCAGCGCCACCGCCGAAAAGTCGTAGACGTTCATCAGATCAGCCCCAGATGTTCGGTGCCGGCCGAGAGGTCGCGGTCCTTGGCCGACTTGCCATTCAGTTTGATATTCAGGCGCAGGTCATTGACCGAGTCGGCGTTGCGCAGCGCGTCCTCGTAGGTGATCTTGTCCGCTTCGTGCAGGTCGAACAGGGCCTGGTCGAAGGTTTGCATGCCCAGCTCGCGCGATTTCTTCATGATTTCCTTGATCTCGTGGACTTCGCCCTTGAAGATCAGGTCCGAGATCAGCGGGGAATTCAGCATGATCTCGATGGCCACCACGCGGCCCTTGGCTTCCTTCTTCGGAATCAGGCGCTGCGAAATCAGCGCCTTCAGGTTGAGCGAGAGGTCCATCAGCAGCTGCTGGCGGCGCTCTTCCGGGAAGAAGTTGATGATGCGGTCCAGCGCCTGGTTGGCCGAGTTGGCGTGCAGGGTGGCGAGACACAGGTGGCCGGTTTCGGCAAACGCGATCGCATGTTCCATCGTCTCGCGGTCGCGGATCTCGCCGATCTGGATCACGTCCGGCGCCTGGCGCAGGGAGTTCTTCAGCGCCGCCTCGAAGGATTCGGTATCGACGCCGACTTCGCGCTGCGTGACCACGCAGTTGCGGTGCGGGTGGACGTATTCGACCGGATCCTCGATGGTCAGGATGTGGCCATGCGAGTTCTCGTTGCGGTAGCCGACCATCGCGGCCATCGTGGTCGATTTACCGGAGCCGGTGGCACCCACCATGATCACCAGACCGCGCTTGGTCATGATGACGTCCTTGAGGACCGGCGGCAGGTCAAGGTCTTCCAGCTTCGGAATGGTGGTGGTAATCACGCGCAGCACCATGCCCACGCAGCTCATCTGCACGAAGGCCGAGACGCGGAAGCGCCCCAGGTCGCCCGGCGAAATGGCGAAGTTGGCTTCCTTGGTCAGCTCGAAGCCGGCGGTCTGCTTGTCGTTCATGATGGCGCGCGCCAGGTCCGCCGTATGCGCGGCGGTCAGCGGCTGGTTGGAGACTGGCGTCACCTTGCCATCGATTTTCATCGCGGGCGGGAAGCCGGCGGTGATGAAGAGGTCCGACCCGCCCTTGCTCACCATGAGGCGCAGCAGGTCGAACATGAATTTGGAGGCCTGATCGCGTTCCATGGTCAGTGCTCCTGTCGATTAACCCGGGAAGTTCTCGGGGATCTTGGCGTACGCGCGCGCAGCGGACGACGAGATCACGTTGCGGCGCACCAGGTCCGTCAGGTTCTGGTCCAGCGTCTGCATGCCGACGTTGGAGCCGGTCTGGATCGCGGAGTACATCTGCGCGATCTTCGCTTCGCGGATCAGGTTGCGGATGGCGGGCGTGCCCACCATGATTTCGTGCGCAGCCACGCGGCCGGAGCCATCCTTGGTCTTGAGCAGGGTCTGCGAGATCACGGCCTGCAGCGATTCGGACAGCATCGCGCGCACCATCTCTTTTTCATCGGCCGGGAACACGTCGACGATACGGTCGATGGTCTTGGCGGCGGACGAGGTGTGCAGGGTGCCGAACACCAGGTGGCCCGTCTCGGCGGCGGACAGCGCGAGGCGGATGGTCTCCAGGTCGCGCAGCTCGCCGACCAGGATCGCGTCCGGGTCTTCCCGCAGTGCGGAGCGCAGCGCGTTGTTGAAGGACAGGGTGTGCGGGCCGACTTCGCGCTGGTTGATCAGGCACTTCTTCGAATCGTGCACGAATTCGATCGGGTCCTCGATGGTGAGGATGTGGCCATACTCGTTTTCGTTGAGGTGGTTGATCATCGCTGCCAGCGTGGTCGACTTGCCCGAGCCGGTCGGGCCGGTGACCAGCACCAGGCCACGCGGGCGGAGCGCAAACTCCGCGAAGATGCGCGGCGCGTTCAGGTCTTCCAGGCTGAGGATTTTCGACGGGATGGTCCGCAGCACGGCAGCGGCACCGCGCTCCTGGTTGTAGGCGTTGACGCGGAAGCGCGCCAGGCCGGGAATCGCGAACGAGAAGTCGCACTCGAGCACCTCTTCGTACTGCTTGCGCTGGCCGTCATTCATGATGTCATAGATCATGCCGTGGACGTCCTTGTGCTCCAGCGGCGGCAGGTTGATGCGGCGGACGTCGCCGTGCACGCGGATCATCGGCGGCAGGCCGGCCGAGAGGTGGAGGTCGGAGGCCTTGTTCTTGACGGAGAAGGCGAGAAGTTCGGAGATGTCCATTTATAATCCTGTGCCGGTGGGGATGGGCTTGCGCGTTGGTGCAGGCGCGAACGCAGCCCCGCGTGTATGTTGCCCGCTGAAAAGATTATGTCCACAATCGCCGAGAACTTGCAAGCTGTCGTTGACCGGATTGGCGCTGCCGCCACGCAGGCGGGACGGCGGGCGGACGAGGTGCAGCTGCTGGCGGTATCGAAGACCTTTGGGCCCGAGGCGGTGCTCGCGGCGGTGCGCGCCGGGCAGTCCCGTTTTGGCGAGAACTACCTGCAGGAAGCGCTGGACAAGATTGTAGCGCTGGCGGGTCAGGGAATCGAGTGGCATTTCATCGGGCCTGTCCAAAGTAACAAGACGCGGCCCATCGCCGAGAACTTCGCGTGGGTGCATTCGGTCGAGCGGCTGAAGATCGCGCAGCGTCTCTCCGAACAGCGGCCCGCGGCGCTTGGCCCGCTGAACATCTGCCTGCAGGTGAACGTGAGCGGCGAGCAGACCAAGAGCGGCTGTGCTCCGGCCGAGCTGCCGGAGCTGGCGCGCGCTGTGGCTGCGCTGCCGGGCGTGCGGCTGCGCGGGCTGATGGCGATCCCGGAACCGGCGGCGGATGAGGAGCAGCAGCGCGTGCCGTTCCGTCAACTGCGGGCTCTCTACGACGCGCTGCGTGCGGACGGGCTGGACCTGGACACGCTGTCGATGGGCATGTCGGGCGACATGGATGCGGCGATCAAGGAAGGCGCGACCATCGTCCGCGTCGGCAGCGCGATCTTCGGCGCGCGCACTTATAAACAGACGTGACTCGATTGAGCAACTTATGAAAATCGCATTCATCGGTGGCGGGAACATGGCCACGGCATTGATCGCCGGGCTGGCGGGCAAGCTGACCTCGGGCGCCAACATTCATGTGGTGGACCCGAATGCGGACGCGCTGGCGCGGCTGCATCACCAGTTCAGCGTGAGCACATCTCCCACCATCGATGGGGCCATCGCGGCGGCCGATGTCGTCGTCCTTGCGGTCAAACCGCAACAGATGCGCGAGGTCGCGGCGGCGCTGCAGCCGCATCTGGCACGCCAGCTGGTCCTGTCGATTGCGGCGGGCATCCGCGCGGCGGACCTGGCGCGCTGGCTGGGCGGCTACGCTGCGATCGTGCGCACCATGCCGAATACGCCGGCGCTGATCGGCATGGGCATCACCGGAATGGTGGCCACCGCGGGCGTGAGCGGCGAGCAGCGCGCGGCGGCCGACAGCATCATGCGCGCGGTCGGCCAGACGGTGTGGCTGGATGACGAGGCGCTGATCGATCCGGTGACGGCGGTATCGGGCAGTGGTCCGGCTTATGTGTTCTTCTTCATCGAGGCGATGCAGAAGGCGGCCGAAGAGATGGGTCTCTCGGCGGAGCAGGGCCGCCAGCTGGCGCTAGCCACCTTTGCCGGTGCCGCGCAACTGGCCGTGCAGTCGCCCGAGCCGGTCACGGTGCTGCGCGAGCGGGTGACGTCCAAGGGCGGCACCACCTATGCGGCCATCACCAGCATGGAACAGAGCGGAGTGGCCGCGGCCATCGGCGCGGCGATGCAGGCCGCGGCCGCGCGCGGGCGCGAGCTGGGCGAACAGCTGGGCCGCGACTAGACGCGCCCCCGGCCGGCGTGCACACGCCTTGCGGACGCACGGGGCGGCGCGCGATGCATTCTTGTCACGCCCAGGCGAATCGTGCGCGGCGCATGAGGGCGATGGTCGCGATGATGAGCACCACCAGCGACACGACTGAGCCCTCCAGTCCGTAGACGCCACCGGTCAGCCAATCCGGGCCGGTCAGCTGGCCGGTGAACAGACCCTCCTTGACCTCATGGCCGGAGACGGCGATCGACCAGATCGTCCCCAGCGTGTAGTTCCAGCCCACATGGATGCCGATGCACAGCCACACGCGGCGCGTGCGCAGGTAGGCGGCGGACAGCATCAGACTCGCGACCACGATCACGCCCAGGGCCAGCAGCGTGGGCGAGGCGCCCGGCACGTGGGCGAGGCCGAACAGCAGCGAGGACACGATCAGCGCAGGCAGTGTGCCCCAGGCGGTGGCCAGCATGCGGAACAGGATCGCGCGGAACAGCAGTTCCTCCAGCGTGCCCACGAAGACCATCTCGCCGAGCGGCTTGATGACCGCGAAGCTCATCGGGTTCATGCGCTCCAGGTGGTACACGCCCAAGAGGGCCTGCACCGCCAACACGGCGCAGACCAGCACGAAGCCGACGCCGAATCCGGCCGCCAGTTCGGGCAGCGCACGCGGCGCAGCAAGCTCCGTCACGTCTCGCTTTTCCGTGCGGCGCGTGTAGAAGCGGTAGACCAGCAGGGCGACAGTGGCGGAGACCAGCTCGGGCCACAGCGGGCGATACATCTTGGGTACCCAGGAGTGGATCACGGCGATCGGCACGAAGGTCGCCAGCATCACCACCAGCGCGGCAAGCACGATGCGGATCGGGGTGGACTTGAAGATACGCTTCGCCACGGAGGGGCGCAGGGCCTGCACGTCGACTGCGGTGTTCATGGTGTTGTACCTTTCTTCTTGATGACGGTGCGGGCCTTCTGGATACGGGCTCCGAACGGTTTCTTCTGCAGCGCCTCGATGGCATCGGCCAGGCACTGGGAGAGGGCATAGGGGAGGTCGGCATCGAGCGAGTCGGCGGCGGCCTTGGTGGCGGCCCAGCAGGCCTGCACCTGCGGCAGCATCTCCAGCCCCGCTTCGCTCAGGCGCACCACGCGTTCGCGGCCGTCCGCGCCCGGTCCGACGGTAACCAGCCCCTCTTTCTTCATCAGTGCAATGGTCTGCGTGGCGGCGGGCTGGGTGATGCCCGCCACCTGCGCGATGCGGCCCACGGAGGCCGCTTCCTCCTGCGCCAGCACGCGCATCACGGGGGTGTAGCGCGGACGGTAGTCGAGGCCCGCGTCCACATAGGACTGGGCCACGTCGCCGTCCAGCAGTTCGATCAGATGCCGCAATTGGGTGCCCAGTCCTTGTCTCATGCGGCAAGAATATCACAGATTATATAAGTGCTTAAGTATTTTTGCAGATGTATGACGTGGGAGGTAATCGCCGGGCGCCATGGCGAGGGACAGAATGCAGCCATCGACGCACACGCAAGAGGGAAACACCATGACCGCCTACGCCATCGCCTTGATCACCGAGACTCGCTTCAATGACGAGGTGCGTGAATACCTGCAGCGCATCGACGCCACGCTGGCGCCGTACGGCGGCGAATTCGCCATCCACGGCGGGCCGTATGAGGTGAAGGAGGGCGCGCTGGCGGGCGACTTGGTTGCGATCCGCTTCCCGGACATGGCACACGCCCAGGCGTGGTACGCCTCGCCCGCCTACCAGGCCATCAAGACTCTGCGGACGGCGAACACCGAGGGCACGCTGTTCTTGGTGAACGGCGTACCGCCGGGCCACCGAGGCGTCGATGTGCTGGGCGGCTGAGGATTACAGCTGGCTCGAATGCGCTGCGGCGCTGGAGGCCTGGCGGATGGTTTCGAGCAGGGGGCGGGCCAGCTTCCACAGGCCCGCGGCGGCGGGGATGAGGGCCAGCAGCTTGCGCGGGCGGGACACGAACAGGCCGAGGGCCAGGCCGGCCGCGATCAGCACCGGCTTCGATGGACGCGGCAAGGAAGACAGCAGGTCGCGCGGGGCCGGAATGGACAGCACCGCCGCCTGCATGGCCGCCCGCTGCGCCGAGCACTCGGCCTTCAGCCGCACGCGCCGCGCGGACAGGGTTTCATGTGTCATGGTTGCCCCCCAGCCCGCGGATGCAGGCGATATCCTGCCGCAGCTCGCCAATGGTATCGGCCAGCAGCGGCGGTTTGGCGCGCATCTCCGCGCGCACCTTGACCGCCAGGATGGCCCCCGCGGCGATGAACACCAGCGCCATGCCGGCCACGGCGGCCAGACGGTAGGAATCCCAGAACAGCACGATCACGAAGAGCGCCACCAGCACGCTCGCGATCCCGAACAGGAACAGCGCGAGCAGCGACAGGATCAGGTAGCGCAAAAAGCGCTGCGACTCCTCCTCGATCTCCACCACCGCCAGTTCGAGCCGCGTGTGCAGCATCGCGACCAGGGTGGCGCCCATACGCCCCGCCGATTCCAGCAGCGCCATGTCAGCGGCGGGCGAGCAGCATGCCGATCACGACACCGACGCCCACGCCGATGCCCACCGACTTCCACGGATTCTCGTGCACGTAGTTGTCCGTGGCCTGCGCCACTTCCTTGGTCTTTTCGATAACCGGCTCGCCCAGCTTCACCAGTTCGTCCTTGGCACCGACCACCGCGCGTTCCAGCTTGTCCTTCAGCGCCGCGAGTTCTTCGCCGGTCATCTGGCCGCCCTGGCTGATCCAGTTCTGGGCATCCGAGACGACGGTGCGCAGATCGTCCATCAGCTTTTCGCGCGCAGACGATTTGGTGGGGATGGCTTGCATCATGGGTTCTCCTCCGATTGTGTAATACGTTGATTATTTACTCAGGGCATAGTCTAGCGCGATCCCCGCGAACACGGCGGCGCCCAGCCAGTTATTGTGCAGGAAGGCGGCGAAGCAGCGCATGCGGTCCCGGTCCTTGATCAGGGCGTAGTGATAGAGCGACATGCCGATCGCCACCGCCAGCCCCGCCACGAACCACCAGCGCAGCCCCAGCTCCCAGGCGCAGGCCAGCTCGATGGCGAAGAAGGCGCCGTAGCACAGCATCACCGCCGTGACGTCGAAGCGGCCGAAGGTGATGGCGGAAGTGCGGATGCCGATCTTGAGGTCATCGTCCCGGTCCACCATCGCGTATTCGGTGTCGTAGGCGACGGCCCAGAACACGTTGGCCACCAGCAGCCACCAGGCCACCGCGGGCACCTGGTCCTGCACGGCGGCGAACGCCATCGGAATCCCGAAGCCGAACGCGATCCCCAGGTAGGCCTGCGGGATGGCGAAGAAGCGCTTGAAATAGGGGTACGTCCCCGCGATGATCAGCGCCGCCACCGACAGCTGCTTGGTCAGCGTGTTGAGGGGCCAGATCAGGATGAAGGCGATCAAGGACAAGACGGTGGCGATGGCCACCGCCTCCCAGGCGCGGATGCGGCCACTGGTCAGCGGCCGCTGGGCGGTGCGCTTGACGTGCCGGTCGAAGTCGCGGTCCGCGTAGTCGTTGATGGCGCAGCCGGCGGAGCGCATCAGCACCGTGCCCACCACGAAGATCGCCACGATGCCCCACGGTGGATGGCCGTGCGAGGCAAGCCACAGCGCGTCGAGCGTGGGCCAGAGCAGCAGCAGGATGCCGATCGGCTTGTCCAGGCGGACCAGCCGCCAATACAGTGCGAGCCTGTTCATTCCTTCTTCGGGGTGTTTGACAAACGTCGCATTCTAACGTGTTTGCCAACCCGGCAAGAAGGCGTTCAGTACGCGGCGGGGGCGGGCAGGCGCCGCGCAGCTGGGGCGGCGAGGCGGGTGTGGGCCTCGGCCAGCTGGAACACGCCCACCGCTTCGGCCAGCCCGGTGGCCTGGGCTTGCAGCGACTGCGCGGCCGCTGCGGCTTCCTCCACCAGTGCGGCGTTCTGCTGGGTCATGTCGTCCAGCTCCACGATGGCGCGGTCGATCTGCTCGATGCCGTCGGTCTGCTCGCGCGAGGCCGCGCTGATGCGGGCCATGATGTCCGAAACGCGGTGGATGCCGTCCACCACCTGCTGCATGGTGCCGCCGGCCTTTTCGACCAGCGTGGTGCCCGCGCCGACCTTGCCGACCGAGTCCTCGATCAGCGCCTTGATCTCCTTGGCCGCTGCGGCCGAGCGCTGCGCCAGGTTGCGCACTTCGCTGGCGACGACCGCGAAGCCGCGCCCCTGTTCTCCGGCGCGTGCCGCTTCCACCGCCGCATTCAGGGCGAGAATATTGGTCTGGAAGGCGATGCCATCGATGACGGCGATGATGTCCGCGATGCGGCGCGAGGACTCGTTGATGGCGCCCATGGTCTCCACCACCTGGCCCATCACCTGGCCGCCGTGGACCGAGACCTCGGTCGCGCTGCCGGCCAGGCGCTCGGCTTCCTGCGCGTCGGCTGCGTTGGTGCGTACCGACTGCACCAGCTGCTTCATCGAGGATGCAACCTCCTCCAGCGCGCCCGCCTGGTGCTCGGTGCGGGAGGACAGGTCCATGTTCCCGGCCGCGATCTCGGTGGAGGCGGCGGTGATCGCATCGGTGCCGGTGCGCACGCGCGCCACGATCCCGGCCAGCTTGTCGCGCATGGACTTCATGGCGACCATCAGGCTGTCGTTGGCCGCGTCGCCGATCTCCACATCGTGCATCAATTCCCCCTGTGCGATGCGGCCGGCCACTTCGGCCGCGTAGACCGGTTCCCCGCCCAGCTGGCGCAGCAGGCCGCGCGCGAGCACCACGCCGATGGCCGTGGCCAGCGCCAGGATCAGCGCCGACACGCCCACGATCCAGCGGATGGTGCTGGCATTGGCCTGGTTCAGCGCCAGAGTGGCCGCAGCGCTGTCGGCCTGCACCTGCTTGAGGACCACGTCGATGTCCGCGACGATGCGGCGGCGCAGCGGGCTGCATTCCTCGGTCAGGAATTTGCCGTAGCCTTCCATGTCGTTGGCGTCGCGGTACTTGCGCGGGCGCGCCAGCTCGGCGGCCATCTGGCGCAGGCCCGCGCTCACTTTGGCGAAGGCGGCATCACTGCCGAACGCCGGTTCCAGACGGGTGAGGGCGGACAGGTAGAGCGCCTTCTGCTCGTCCACGATATCGAGCTCGCGGCGCGCGGCAGCGGCATCGGCAAAGATGTAGGCATTGCGGGCGGCCATACCGGTTTGCGCGAGCGCCTCCCGCGCCACGTACAGGGGCTCCAGTTTCCGTCCGCGGACGGCCTCTTCGTGGTCGATGGCCGTCTGCAGGCCCTGCAGGCGCAGCACCGCGAAGCCCGCCAGGAGCAGCATCAGGCCGGCGATGGTGGCGAACGAGAGGAACAGCCGGGTGCCTACCCGGGCCTGGGAAAACTGGGGCATGCGGACTCCAGGAAGAGGTTTCAGAAAAATGACGAAATCGATTGCCAAGCGGTCAATTCTGATGGGGTTCTTTCTGTAAGTCAATGCGGGTTGAGCTTTGTATAATGGCGGGTGTCTTTGTCAGATACATCCTTACAACACCCATGGGTTCCAGCACGCCACCCGATCCGATCCTGACAACCCGCCAGGCCGCCGAACTGCTCGGCGTGGCCGTCAGCACCGCGCAGCTGTGGATGGAGAGCGGCGCCATCCCGTCGTGGAAAACGCCGGGCGGGCACCGCCGCACCAGGCGCAGCGACGTGCTGCAGGTGCTGGGCGAGCGCGAGGTCCGGCATCCGCAAGCGATCCAATGGGATACCGCGCTGGCGGACGAGTTCCTGCCCGCACTCCAGCCGGCCTACCCGGTGCCGGACGATGAGGCGGCGCGCCTGTCCGCGCTGCGCGAGGCCCAGCTGGTCGGCACGCCGGACGAGTGGGTGTTCGACCGCCTGACCTGGTTGGCTGCGCAAGTGACGGATTCGCCGATGGCCTTGATGACGCTGCTCACCGCGCGGCGTCAGTGGTTCAAGTCCCGCACTGGCGTGGAACTGCGCGAGACCCCGCGTTCGTGGGCCTTCTGCAGCTACGCGCTGCTGGGTGAATCGATGGTGGTGGAGGACGCGCTGCAGGACCCGCGCTTCCGCGAGAACCCGCTGGTGACGGGCGAGCCGCACATCCGTTTCTACGCCGGCTTCCCGCTGCAGGACGCGCACGGCTTCCGCCTCGGCACCCTATGTGTGCTGGACCGCGAGGCGCGCAAGCTGCGCGAGCGCGAGCTCAAGGCGCTGCGCGAGCTGGCGATCATGGCGTCGGAAGAAATCCAGCGGCGCACCGGCCACTGAACGAAGCATCAAGCCGCAGCGAGCGCGCTGTGGGTGAGCATCTGCACGCCCGGCAGGTCGCAGGCTGCGACGGCCGCGCACACCGCGTCGATGGCGGCCTTGCGGGTGAAGCTCTTGCGCCACACGATGACCGCGCGGCGCGAAGGCACCGGCTCCTCGAATGGCACGTAGCGCAGCATGCCGTCTTTCGGATTCATGTCCGCCACCGAGGCGCGCGGCAGCACGGTCAGGCCGATGCCGCTGGCAACCATATGGCGGATGGTTTCGAGCGACGAGCCTTCGAAGGTGCGCTGCATGCCGTTGCCCGGTGCGGAAAAGCGCGCCATCTCCGGGCACACTTCCAGCACCTGGTCGCGGAAGCAGTGGCCGTTCCCCAGCAGGAGCATGGTCTCCTGCTTCAGGTCCTCGGCGGCGATGGCCTGCCGCTTGGTCCACGGGTGCGCCTTGGGCATGGCGACGACGAACGGTTCGTCGTAGAGCGGCTGCGAGGCCATGCCATGTTCCGGCAGCGGCAGCGCCATGATGGCCGCATCGAGCTCGCCCTGGCGCAGCAGCTCCAGCAGGCGCACGGTGAAGTTCTCCTGCAGGACCAGCGGCATCTGCGGCACCCGCTCGATGACGTTCTTGACCAGTGGCGGCAACAGGTAGGGGCCGATCGTGTAGATTACGCCCAGGCGCAGCGGCCCGGCCAGCGGGTCCTTGTTCTGCTTGGCCAGTTCCTTGATGGCGGCGGTCTGTTCCAGCACCCGCTCGGCCTGCGCCACGATCTGCTGGCCCAGCGGGGTGACCGAGACTTCCGATCCGCCGCGCTCGAACAGCACGACCCCGAGCTCGTCTTCCAGCTTCTTGATGGCGACTGACAGCGTCGGCTGCGCGACGAAGCAGGCTTCCGCCGCGTGGCCGAAATGTTTCGCCCGGGCGACGGCGACGATGTATTTCAGTTCAGTCAAGGTCATGGAGGCTATTGAATCACAAGGGTTTTGTGCGCGCAATGCCACCATCCTGACACAATGTTGCCGTAGAGTCAGCAAATGCTTGTCAGGCGTGCGCGGGGTGCCGATAATGGCCCCGACGTTTTACCGGTTCGAAAGGTCTTTGCATGTCCACCACCTTCGGTCCCGAGGAAGCCCGGGCCTATCTCTACAAGCTGCTGACCGTGATGCACCAGCAGGGCGGCTCCGACCTGTTCATTTCGGCGGATTTCCCGCCGTCGATGAAGCACCAGGGCGCGATGAAGCCGATGAGCCAGCAGCGGCTGACGCCCGACATCACGCGGGCGCTGGCGCTGTCGATCATGAACGACAAGCAGCGCGGCGAGTTCGAGGTGGAGCTGGAATCCAACTTCGCGATCTCTGTCCCGGGGGCGACGCGGTTCCGCATCAACGTCTTGGTGCAGCAGCAGGCGGTGGCGATGGTGTGCCGGACCATTGCGTCCGAGATTCCAAATTTCGAGAAGCTGGACCTGCCGGACGTGCTCAAGGACGTCATCATGACCAAGCGCGGGCTGGTGCTGGTGGTGGGCGGCACCGGCTCGGGCAAGTCGACCACGCTGGCGGCGATGATCGACTACCGGAATACGAACTCGGCGGGGCACATCATCACCGTCGAGGACCCGGTCGAATATGTGCATAAGAACAAGGGCTGTTTGATCACGCACCGCGAAGTGGGCGTGGACACGCTGTCGTGGCACAACGCGCTGAAGAACACGCTGCGCCAGGCGCCGGACGTGATCCTGATCGGCGAGATCCGCGACACGGAGACCATGGAACACGCGATCGCGTTTGCCGAGACCGGCCACCTGTGCCTGGGCACGCTGCACGCGAACAATGCCAACCAGACCATGGACCGGATCATCAACTTCTTCCCGGAAGAGCGGCGCAACCAGCTGCTGATGGACCTGTCGTCCAACCTGCGCGCGATCGTGTCGCAGCGGCTGGTGCGGACCGAGGACGGGAAGGGGCGCAAGGCGGCTATCGAGATCCTGCTGAACACGCCGACCATCAGCGAGATGATCCTGAAGGGGAACTTCCACGGCATCAAGGAGATCATGCACAAGTCGCGCGAGCTGGGCATGTGCACCTTCGACCAGGCGCTGTACGAGCTGTACAACAAGGGCTACATCAGCTACGAGGAGGCGATCCGCAATGCCGACTCGGCCAACGGGCTGCGGCTGCAGATCAAGCTACGCGGCGACCGCAAGGAACCGGGCGCCGGTGCCGGCGCGGTGACCTCGAACGACCTCTCGATGGCCATCGAAGAGGACGAAGAGGACGAGGAAGGCGACAAGAAGTGAGTGCCGCGTTTGAATCCAAGATCTGCACGCGGGACGAACTGGCCGCGCGTGTGGCCGCGCTACCCAAACCGGTGGTGATGACCAACGGCGTGTTCGACATTTTGCACCGCGGGCACGTGACCTATCTCGCCCAGGCGCGCGCGCTGGGCGCCTCGCTGGTGGTGGCCGCCAACACCGACGCCTCCGTCAAGCGCCTCGGCAAGGGCGACGACCGTCCGCTCAATACCTGCGCCGACCGCATGGCCGTGCTGGCCGCGCTCGAATCGGTCTCGCTGGTGGTCGACTTCGATGAAGACACCGCGCTGGAAGCCGTGGTCGCCGCCCACCCCGACATCTACGCCAAGGGTGGCGACTACGTGATGACGGAGATCCCCGAAGGCCAGGCCGTCCTCGCCTGGGGCGGCACCGCCGTCGCCATCGATTTCGAGCACGACCGCTCCACCACCAAGCTCCTCGCCCGCGTCCGCGCCTACCGCTAGCTGCTGAGCCGCCTCCGGTAGCAGCTTCCGCTACCGGGGTCAGGCACCGAGTTCCCGCGCCGAAAACCGCCCCTCGCCACCCTTGCGCCCCCTCAAACCGGTGCCTGACCCCGGTGTTGGATTCCGCGACTTTGTAGCGCTTCCCGCTACCGGGGTCAGGCACCTTTTTGATTTTGCTCAAACGCTGAGGGGAGACGGGCTAGGGACGGGAACTTGTTGTGGGAGGGCAGTCGTGGGAAATGATACCGGGGGACCATTGACCTCGCGGGGCGGCGGCACATACTGGAAGTCTCAGAACAAGGGAGGCGACCATGAATGAGCAAGCAAACATTGACCTGGTCCGGCAGTGCTATGACGCGTTCATCAAACGCGACATGCCGCGCCTGCTGTCCTACATGGACCAGGACATCGACTGGCAGCTGCCAGAGGTGGAAGGGGTGCCGTTTTCCGGCCACCGCTATGGGCGCGATGAAGTCGCGTCTTTCTTCAAGCAGCTGAGCGATCTGCAGGATGTGCAGGACTTCCGCCCCATCGACTACATCGCGCAGAACGACAAGGTGGCCGTCATGGGCCACTACGGCTGGACCGTCAAGGCCAGCGGGCAGCGCTTCGACAGCGACTGGATGCACGTCTTCACCGTGCGAAACGGGAAGGTGATCCGGTTCTGCGAGTACGGGGACACGCACAAGGCGGCCCTGGCGTACGGCGCCGGGACCATGCTGGGGCGGCAGCAGACCACGCAGCCGCAGCGGCCGCCGATTCACTGACGCTTGTGTAATACAAACGGGCCCGCTTCGGCGGGCTATTTTTCTGCGCGTCGTTCAGGCGCCGCCGGCGTAGCCGTGCTGCCGCCAGGCTTCGTACACCACCACGGCCACGGTATTCGAGAGGTTGAGGCTGCGGTTGTCCGGCCGCATCGGCAAACGGATGCGCTGGGCGGGCGGGAAGGTCTCGCGCAGCTCGGGGCGCAGGCCGCGCGTTTCGCTGCCGAAGATGAACCAGTCGCCGGGCTGGAACTGCTGCTGGGCGAAGGGGCTGGAGCCGTGCGTGGTCATGGCGAACATCCGGTGCAGGTCCGGCTGCTCGGCGGCCAGGAACGCGTCCCAGCTCTGGTGGACTATCATGCTGGCGTAATCGTGGTAGTCCAGTCCGGCGCGGCGCATCTTGGCGTCGTCCAGTGGGAAGCCGAGCGGTTCGATCAGGTGCAGCTGGGCGCCGGTGTTGGCGCACAGGCGGATCACGTTGCCGGTGTTCGGTGGGATTTCGGGCTCGACGAGGACGACGTTAAACACTGCGGTTTCCTTCGGTTTCTGGTTGCGCGTCCGTGGATGGGGGTGTACGGGCGAACACGATGTTGGTGACGCGCGCGGCGCCGAAGCGCTTGAGGGTGGCGGCCAATGCGGCGAGAGTGTGGCCGCTTGTCATCACATCGTCAACCACGCCGATGTGGAGGCCGCGTACGAGGTGAACGCTTTCGGGCGGCAGGGTGAAGGCGTTGCGCAGATTGGCGTGGCGTTCCCGAGGGCTGATGGAAGATTGGGCTCGGGTGTCCAGCGGACGGCACGCGAGTCGTGGCCGCAGCGGGATCCCAAGGGAGCGGGACAGTGGACGGGCGATCTCCAGGGCCTGATTGAAACCGCGCTCAGCCAGTCGCTTGGGGCCGAGCGGGACGGGGCAGAGCACGTGCGGCAGTTCGAGGTGCGGCTGGGCGAGGACGGCGTCAGTCATGGCTTGGGCGAGCCAGGTGGCGTAGGGGAGACGGGCGGCAAACTTGAGCTGGAGGACCAGGCGGTCCAGGGGGGCGGCGTAGTCGACGGCGGCCACGGTGGCATCGAACGGCGGCGGATGCGCAAGGCAGCGCCCGCAGGTGCGGATGCGGTGGTCGGCCACTGGATTGGCGCAGACGCGGCAGCGCGGCCGCTGTGGTGCGACGTAATCGGCATGGCAAGGCACGCAAATGATGCCGCCTGCCGCCATCCCGCACAGCGCGCAGTGCGATGGCAGCGCCGCGCGCAGCGCCGCAGCCACCCAGCGCCGCCACGCCAGCCCCAGCTCACGTGCCATGGCCTGCTCCCCGCGCAAATGTCGCCACGCCTCGCGC